>JBGPFL010000251.1:0-6860 GCA_041483295.1 Blastocatellia bacterium
ACAAAGCATCTGTTCACCGCTCTTGGGTTGATCATCGTCTTGTACATCACTGTTATGACCGTTATCGGTTATCTGGCTTGAAGGAGGCCGGCATCATGTTTCGCTCTTCAGACACCAACTCGCCGCAGAGATGGCCAGAAGCTGAATTCACTCTGTCTTCATTCCTGGCATTTCAGCGGTTGACCGCAGACCGGCGCAGTTTCCCGCATCGCTTCGGTGTAGTCGGCGCCGCTGAGGGGAAATCCTCAATCGCAGCTGCGTCTTCGCTGGTTATTCTGGCGTTCATGATGGTGCTAATCCTGATCAGTTCAGCTTCGGCACAAAAGAAGGACTCCTGCATCGAATGCCATTCCCAGATGGAGGGACAGCTTGGGGACGCCGTGCATCTCATGAAGGACGACATACACCGGAGCCGCGGTCTGTCGTGCGTCGATTGTCACGGCGGCGATGGAAGTTTGGATGACCCAGCAGGCGCGATGAATCCGAAACGCGGATTTGTAGGCGCACCTAAGCCTAAAGATATTCCAGCCTTCTGCGGCCGCTGCCACAGCGACGTGGAATTCATGAAAAAGTTCAACCCTGCTCAGAGAGTTGATCAGGAACGCGAGTATGCGACCAGCGTTCATGGAAAGCTGCTCAAGAGCGGAGACCAAAACGTGGCGACCTGCTCGAGTTGCCACAGCCATCATGGCGTGCGAGCGGTTAGCGATCCGCTATCCACGGTTTACGCGCTCAATGTTGCCGAGACTTGCAGCAAGTGCCACGGCAGCGCCGACTACATGAAACCATACAAGATTCCCTCTGATCAGTTCGAGAAGTACAAATCAAGCGTACATGCTCGGGCGCTTTATGATCGCCAGGACATTTCTGCTCCTACCTGCAATGATTGTCACGGCAACCATGGGGCTGCTCCTCCAGGGCTGGCTTCGGTTGCTAACGTATGCGGCCAGTGTCACGTCCGCCAATCGGAGCTGTTCGCATCCAGTCCTCACAAAGCAGTTTTCGACACGATGCGGGTGGGTGAGTGCATTCAGTGTC
Organism: Blastocatellia bacterium; assembly: GCA_041483295.1. Lineage (GTDB taxonomy): Bacteria > Acidobacteriota > Blastocatellia > UBA7656 > UBA7656 > DASYSA01. Next base: position 1,039 of record JBGPFL010000251.1, read on the forward strand.
ACAGCAATCACGGAATCGCGTCGCCGAGCGATGAGATGATCGGCGTGGGAGACAAGTCCGTATGCACCAGCTGCCACGTTGAGGGAGACAATGGGTTTAGCGCGGCAGGCAGAATGCGCAGTCTGGTCGATCAGCTCTCGAGCAAGGTGGACAGCGCGTTCGAAATCTTGAATCGAGCAGAACGTGCAGGCATGGAGGTCAGCCGCCCGCGGTTCGAGATGAGCGAAGCTAGGGATAGCCTGACTCACGCGCGAGTACTGATTCACGCGTTCAACACCGACGAAGTGGAGAAAGTAGCGCTCCCAGGGCTGGAGATTGCAGAAAAGGGTCATCGGGCAGGAGAAGCCGCTCTCGGCGAATGGAGTTTCAGGCGAAAGGGACTCGGCGTTTCGCTCTTCTTCATCCTGTTCATGGCGCTCCTGATATACCTCAAGATCAGACAAATCGAAGCCCGACAGCGCCAGGTCACTTCGTAGTTAACGGAACTCGCTGTCAAATAGGCGACGGATCGCGCGGATTACACGGGTCTTCAGGGATCAGATCCGCGTAAATCCGCAGAATCCCTGTCATTCGTGGTCTATTCGTTGTCCTGTGACATCTGGTTACGACAGTGCAGCGCTGCGCCGTCTGCGATTGATCTCCTCTTAGCCACGGAACACGGCAGAGGAGACGGAGGATCCCGCACAGATTGGCTGTGGCCGAAGGTCGTGCTGTGAGTTCGCGGAACTTTGATCCCGCCCGTGTCCTCCTTAGTCGTTCCGATGGCAGGTAGCCGTCGTCATTTCGGCCCCGCATCAGCGCGGCCCGTGCCTTGCTCTTATGCTGAGGCGGAGTCAACGGGAGAGCTGGTTGTTGGGGTCCTTGGCAGCGCAAGGTTGCTCAGTATTAGGAGAAGAGGCGATGGCCGGAACGGACGCTGTAGAATTGGCAATTGACGGTAAGGAAGTGGGGATTTCTCCCGATTTGTTGGGGAAATACAACCAGCCCGGCCCCCGTTACACGAGCTATCCCACGGCACCCGAATGGAACGACGAATTCGGGTCGCACCAGTTACGGCAAGCCTTCGAACGCGCCAATGCTACGGCCACCCCGCTCTCCCTCTACTTTCATATTCCCTTCTGCGAGTCGCTATGCCTCTATTGCGGCTGCAATGTAGTCATCAGCAAAAAACGCGAAGTCGCCGGTACTTACCTCACCCATCTGAAGCGCGAGATTGACTGGGTAAGCTCCTTCGTCGACCCAGCCCGTAAAGTGAAACAGCTGCACTGGGGGGGAGGCACTCCGACATACCTGTCGGCAGAACAGATCGAGGAACTCTTCACTTACATCCGGGCGCGCTTCGCGTTGGCGCACGATGCTGAGATCGGAGTCGAGATTGATCCCCGCGCGACTAGTGAAGAGCAGTGCGAGGTGCTCAAGCGGCTGGGCTTCAACCGCCTCAGCATGGGCATACAGGATTTCGATCAGTTGGTGCAGAAAACGGTCAATCGAGTTCAGCCCTATGAGACGACCAAAGCATTGTTCGACTACTGCCGTGAGCTTGGCTTCGACAGCATCAATGTCGACCTGATCTATGGGCTTCCTCATCAGACGATGAACAGCTTCAGCGATACCGTGGACAAGATCATTATGATGAACCCCGATCGCATCGCGGTCTTCAGCTATGCCCATGTGCCCTGGATGAAGAAGCAGCAAGGCAGTTTCGCTCGGTTTCTCCCCGAAGGCCGCGAGAAGCTTCGGATCTGGTCGAGAGCTATCCAGAAGCTGACCGAGGCGGGTTATCGATACATTGGTATGGATCACTTCGCTCGTCCCACCGACGAGTTGTGCCGGGCTCAGGACGACCGCACACTTCACCGCAACTTTCAGGGGTATACAACTAAAGGAGATTGCGACCTGTACGGGATGGGGGTGAGCGCGATCAGCGCTCTGGAAGACGTCTATGCGCAGAACTGGCGAGAGCTTCCGCGCTACTATCAAGTCATCGATGAGAATCGTTGGCCTACTATGCGAGGCATCCGTGTTTCAGCAGAAGACAAGTTGCGGCGAGCGGTCATCAACCGTCTGCTCTGTCACTGTGTTGTGGTGAAGTCCGAAATCGAGCGCGAGTTCGGCGTGAGCTTCGACGAGCACTTCGCCGGCGAAATCGAACAACTTGCCGATTTCGAACGAGATGCGATGGTGAGGATGAGCCGCGATCGAATCGAGGTAGCGGGGCTGGGGCGAATCTTTATTCGCAACGTTGCGATGGTGTTCGACGAGTATGCTAACTGGCACAAGGCCCGGCAGCAGGCATTCTCAAAAACGCTTTGATACTACGTGGATCCCGCACGCAGAAACCGACAGGAGGTTCGCCTGCGCAGACAAGTTGATCCGACCTGTTTTGGTCTTAGGGAGGCTGAGAGATGTCAGGACCCCTACACACGCTAAAGCACGAACACCGTGTAATCGAGAGGACTCTGCGGGCGCTCGATGGAGTCTGCGTCAGGCTCGTATGGGGAGAGCAGGTACCAGCGGATGTTCTCAAGAGACTGGTCGACTTCATTAGTGGATATGCCGATGGATTTCATCACCTCAAAGAAGAGACCTACCTGTTTCCAGCCCTTCAACATCACGGTATTCAGCGTCACGGCGGGGCGCTGGGCTTGATTGAGATGGAGCACGCGAACGAGCGCGGCGTGACGGAGGAGATGCGTCGCGCGATCGAGGGCTACAAGGAGATCGATCCAAATGCGCGGCAACGCTTTGTCGAGGCGGCCCATCGCTATTCAGATCTGCTGCTGCCGCACATCGAGCACGAGGACAGCTTGCTGTTCAGGATCGCCGACGAAGTGCTTGATGAGGAGGAGATAAAGTCCCTGAGTGAGGCGTTCAAGCAGGCTGCGGCTGAGCTTGGCGCGGACCGGCTGGAGGTTTACGAAAAGACGGCGGCGGAGCTGGAAGAGACCTGGGGTATTTAGGCTGAGGATCCAGGATCCGGGATTTAGCATCTGGGGAATCCTGGATCCTGGATCCGAGATCCTAAGTCACGGCTTGATCGCCACCTTGAGCACTCCCTCGCGTCGCTCGCCGAAGATCCTGTAACCTTCCTCAATCTTGTCCAGGGGGAAGGTATGCGTCAGCAAAGGAGTCAGGTCGACGCGGCCATGGCGGACCACTTCCATTAACCTTCGCATTCTCTCCTTACCGCCGGGACAGAGTGTTGTCACGATACGATGGTCGCCTAGACCCGCCGCGAATGCGTCATAAGGTATCTGAAGCTTGCCGGAGTAAACCCCGAGACTGGAAAGGGTGCCGCCAGGCCGTATTGAGCGAAGTGCTCCCTCAAATGTCGCCTCGGTTCCGAGCGCTTCAATCGCGACATCTGCGCCGCCATCGGTCAATCGCTTCACTTCGGCTACGACATCGACCTCGCGGAAGTCGAGCGTTACATCGGCTCCCATTCGGCGCGCCATCGCCAGCCGGTTCGAGTCGCCGTCTACCCCGATGATAAGAGTCGCCCCCATCAACTTCGCGCCGGCGGTCGCACATAAACCGATTGGCCCCTGGGCAAAAACGACGACTGAATCGCCGATCTTGATGCCGGCGGATTCCGCGCCGCTGAAACCAGTCGAGGCGATGTCTGCCAGCAGCACTACCTGTTCATCGGCCAGTTCTTTCGGGATCTTCGCCAGATTCGCCTGTGCGTAAGGGACGCGTAGATATTCAGCCTGTGCTCCGTTGATAGTATTGCCGAAGCGCCAGCCGCCAATCGCCTCGTAGCCATCGCCGTGGCCACACTGGGAGAGATGCCCAGACAGGCAAGCACGGCACTGCCCGCAGGGTGTAATCGCCCCGACCAGAACGCGGTCTCCAATCTGGTAGCCGGCAACTCCGGGCCCAAGTTCTTCAATAACACCGACAGGCTCATGCCCGATGATCAAACCGGGCTTGACTGGATATTCGCCGCGGACTATGTGCAGATCGGTGCCGCAGATGGTCGTGAGCGTTACGCGGATCACCGCTTCTCCGACTCCGGCGTGTGGCCGTTCAACCTCCTCCACACGAATATCATTGACTCCATGAAACACCGTCGCTCTCATCTTTTCCGTCACATCCCACCTCCTTTGCAGACGTCTATCGTTATAGCAAACTCCATACCGACCAGCCACGCCTGGTTGGGAGGCGTGCTCAGTGTGAGATTGGCTCGGGGTTCTATTCGTGCGACTCGGAGAGTCTTACCGACGGGGGGATAGGGATGGGACATTCGGGAGCCAACAGCTCAATTTGCATCATCAGTCTCAATGTGACGCTTGCGATCCACTTTGAGTGGACCACAGACTACCAGAGTTGAAAATCATCAGATTTTTGCCAGGGTCTGCTGTTTGGACACGCCAGGCCCACCGGACAGTGGTAGGAGCTTTTTAGGGCTTCGCCATCCTTATTGAAACATTGGGCCAATCTCCGCTCGCCTGCGGGATTTCTCCCAGTATCTTGCGCCTGTCATACTTGCCGTCCTTGATTCCGCGGCGCTTCTCAAATTGCGGAAACGATATCGTAAAACTATGGTTCGACCAGTTTGGCATCGGTCCGCATGACTTTACTGTCGGTCCAGCACTTCTCGCACTCTACGCGCCAGAGCGTTTGGAGTAAACGGCTTTTGGATAAAGTTTGTTCCTTCGTCTAGTACTCCTCGATGTACGATGGCATTATCTGTGTAGCCGGACATATAGAGAACTTTCATCTCCGGGCGTAACCGAATCAGCCGATCTGTCAGCTCGGGCCCGCTCATCTCAGGCATGATGACATCAGTGACGAGTAAATGAATCGGCTCTTTATGGCGCTCACAGATTAAGAAAGCCGCGCCGCCGTTAGGCGCTTCCAACACCCGATAGCCGTACATCTCCAGCACGTCACGGGCAAGCCTCCGCACTGTGTCCTCATCTTCAGCTAGCAGGATGCTCTCTGTGCCCTGCAGGTCTTCTTCAACTTCAGTGCCTCGCTTGTATTCTTGCACGCTTTCATCCACGCGTGGCAGGTAGACCTTAAAGGTCGTGCCCCGGCCCACCTCGCTGTAGACCCAGATGTTGCCATCCGACTGCTTGACGATACCGTACACGGTCGAGAGTCCAAGTCCGGTTCCTTTGCCTGCTTCCTTGCTGGTAAAGAAAGGCTCGAAGATGCGTGCTTGCGTCTTCTCATCCATACCAATGCCGGTGTCGCTTATTGCCAGCATCACGTATGAACCAGGATCGACGGCACTACGATGATGGGCATATTCCTCGCCAAGATAGATATTCTTAGTCTCAATGGTCAACTTGCCTCCGTACGGCATCGCATCGCGGGCATTGACGGCAAGATTCATAATGACCTGTTCGATTTGCCCCGGGTCAGCTTTTACGCTTCCAGTTTCGAGGTCGAGCACTGTCCGCAACTCTATGTCTTCTCCGATGAGTCGCTGGAGCATTTTTTCCACCTCGGAAATGACAGAATTGAGGCCGAGGACTTTCGGTTGCAGAACTTGCTTGCGGCTGAAGGCGAGAAGCTGTCGAGTCAGCGAGGCGGCGCGCTCGCCGGCTTTTTTGACCTCTTCGATGTTGCTCCGTAAGGGGTCTTCGGCTTGCAGTCGCCTCAGGGTGAGGTCGCTGTACCCGGTGATCGCGGTGAGCAGGTTGTTGAAGTCGTGCGCGATGCCGCCTGCCAGTTGTCCGATGGCTTCCATCTTCTGCGACTGCCTGAGCTGTTCTTCAAGTATTTTACGCTCGGTGATGTCGCGCCCGATCCAAATCACCGAATCCTTCGTCATCGGAGAAACACTGCCCTCGAACCAGACCTCCTTCCCA
>JBGPFL010000252.1:0-6848 GCA_041483295.1 Blastocatellia bacterium
CCGACCTCTTTGAAGGACATTCGCGAATCGCCGCCGAACAACTCGGTAGCCTTGCGTCCGCCAACCAGCACGATATCTGCATTCGGAAAGCGCCGCTTCATCCGTTCGAATACTACGCTGGTAATTGCGACATCCGCTCCCAGGGTCACCCGAGACAAGAGGATAACGCGCTTCATCTCGCGGCCCGGTCTTGGACCTATGAAGTTCGAGCTACGTCTCAAACGCTCGGCGCGGCGGAACAGATCGTCTTCTGTAAGCAGGTTGAGGCTGCGAAGCTCGAGGTCAAACGCTCGGCCTTCGTCAGATTCGCGGCAATGCTGAATCAGTTGAGCGAAGACGCGGTTATAAGCCGCAACCGCTGAAGGCTCGAACGAATCCGCGAGCGGTTCGACGAGAGACGCGAAGATGGCCGTGGTAGCCTGTTTTGCGTTGTCGGTGTCCCGCGAACCGGCCAGCTCTCCGAGACGCGCTATCTCTGCGCGCGGGTACGCGGCCGAGTCGCGGAGCTTGATCAAGCATTCGGAAGCCAGATGTTCGGGAACATGGTCGGATTGGTTGCGACTCGCGTGGTTCATAAAAGGGACCCTGATTATCCCACAGCGAGCACGCTTGCTCCAAAGAGACCAGGCTCTGGTTGAAGTTCATTTGGAGTCGTTACATTCACCGCCGAGGCGCAGAGCACGCGGAGGGAGCGCAGGGGGCGATATGCCTTTCTCTGCGTGACCTCTGCGTTCTTTGGGCCTGTGCGGTGAGGGATCGTCAGCCAGGCCGAACTGAGCCAGTACCGGCAGCATGGCAATCGGAACGACTATCGGATATTGTTTTTGCCATTCAAACCATTCGGGAGGTATAGGTGATGAGGCTGGGACTTAATCTGGGTTACTGGAGTTCGGGACCTGCGGACACCGTAGCACTCGCGCTGGAAGCTGAGCGGGCGGCCTTTCACTCGCTGTGGACTGCCGAAGCATATGGTTCTGATGCGGTGACTACGTTGACCTGGCTGGCAGCCAGAACCGAACGGATCAATTGCGGCACCGCAATCAGGCAGATGCCGGCGCGCACCCCCGCGATGACGGCAATGACCGCGGCCACGCTCGATCTGCTCACTGGCGGCCGCTTCCTGCTCGGGATCGGAGCTTCGGGGCCGCAGGTGGTCGAGGGCTGGCACGGCGTCGTCTACGGCAAGCTGCTTACCCGCACCCGCGAGTATGTCGACATTCTTCGGATGATCCTGAAGCGCGAGCAGCCGGTCGAGTACCACGGCGAGTATTATGACATCCCGGTTCGAGGCGGGACGGGGCTGGGCAAGCCGCTGAAGCTGATCATTCACCCGCTTCGTCCGAACATCCCCATCTATCTCGCCGCAATTGGACCCAGGAATGTGGCGCTTGCTGCTGAGGTGGCCGACGGCTGGTTGCCGGTCTTCTTCTCTCCTCATCGCGTGAGTGTGTTTCGCGCATCGCTCGAGGAGGGCTTCGCTCGCAGAACCGATGGAAAGACGCTCGATGATTTCGACATCGCGCCCACAGTCAGCGTAGTGCTTGGTGATGACGTGAACGCATGCCGGGCTCAGGTGAAGCCGAATCTCGCCCTGTACATCGGCGGCATGGGGGCGCGCGGGAAGAACTTCTACAACGACCTCGCATGCCGTTACGGATATGAAGACGCCGCGAAACGCATTCAAGAGTTCTACCTTTCGGGTAAGAAGAACGAGGCGATCGCCGCAGTGCCTGACGAGTTGGTTGATGAAGTTGCGCTGTGTGGCCCGCGCGAACGAATCAAGGACCAACTTGCAGCGTGGCGTGAGGCTGGAGTGAAGACGCTCATCTGCGGCGCCGGGAGTGTTGAAGCGATTCGAGTGATGGCGGAGCTGGAGGGCTAGGGCTTTCTGCAATCAGCATTGACGGTCTGAGCGTTAAGAAACCGATGATGACGTTCCTATTCTGGAATCTGAATAAGAAACCACTCGAGCGACTTGTCGCGGACCTGGCTGAGCTTCACGAGGTTGACGCACTGATTTTGGCGGAGAACGAAATCCCCACACACGTGATGCTAGAATCGCTAAATCGGCGTGATGATTTTATGTTTCACCAGACTCACAGCCAGAGCGAAAAGATCGTGATATACACGCGCTTCTCGGGCGATTTCCTTCAGGAGGTCTTCGACTCGCCCAGACTCACTATTCGACGCTTGCGGCTGCCCGAGCGCGAAGAGGTGTTGTTGGCTGCCGTTCACCAGCCGGACAAGTTCCACTGGAGGGATGATAGTCAGAGCCAAGAGTGCGGCGCACTCGCCTTGAAAATTCTCAGTGTAGAAAAACAGGAAGGTCACGGCCGTACGGTCCTGGTCGGGGACTTTAACATGAATCCCTTCGAAGCCGGCATGGTGTCCGCAATTGGATTGAATGCGGTCATGACTCGGGCATTAGCCGAACGCCAGCAGCGAAAGGTGCAGGACCGCGAGTATCCGTTCTTCTACAATCCAATGTGGGGGCATTTCGGCGACGCGAGCGAAGGTCCGCCTGGCACTTACTACAATCGAAGGTCGGAACACGTGGTGTACTTCTGGAATATGTTCGACCAGGTGTTGATTCGCCCTGCGTTGCTGAGTATCTTTAGAAACGAAGAGTTGAAGATACTGAGCGCTATCGGTGAGAGGTCACTGGTAACGACAAGAGGCGTGCCGGATCGTTCTGTCGGATCGGACCACCTCCCAATACTCTTCAGTCTCGATTTGTAGCGAAAGGAGTCTGACGTGAGCATATCACCTCGAAATCTTTGGCCGGAAGACATAGCTGTGACCGAGCAGGTATCTCCTGTCTCCATTCTAAAGGAGCAGGGGGCGCTGCTAGGACAGCGTACAAAAAACCTGGTGGTGGGTAGGGTCAGGGGAGGCCCATCCGAGTACGGGGGAGACCAGTTTCGCTACACCTTCGAATTGGTAGCGCCGGCTCTGGATAACTATCGATATGAACTTTTCGGCATTTCGCACGGCGTTGAGTTTTATCCATTGAGTATCGACTGGGATTCCCCCGACAAGCCCGAGCTCTGGGCGCTTTTCGTAGAAGCCGGGATTGAGAGCGAAGAGGTCCTCCTTAAGGCGCTGGAGATGATATTCTCATCCCTTAAAACCAGGAAAGTCATAAGTTCTCTCATCGCCCAAAGCAGAGCCTAGAACCGTGCAAGAGCGAGTCCCCGGCTGGTCTTTCAACTCCGTGGTTGCTGGGGCCCTCCGCAGTCATGGCCCGCCTCTACTTTCCAATGCCTTCGTTCTCGATTCCTGTGTATGAATCAGCCGGAAAGAGTCCGAGCCACGGGTCGGTCGAAGGAGTCAGAAACAACTCCGAGTAGATCTTCTCGTTCAAAGCGCGCAGGTCCTTTGTGATTCTGCCCTCAACAAACCATAGATGGATCGCTGTCTCGAAAGTGTACTTGTTTCGCGCGGTGTCTTCGGCGATCGTGCGCTCGATATTATTCCGCGCTCGTTGAAATGCGCCGGTGCCGTCCACCCCGCCGTAGGAGCCCAGATTCTTGTTTCGCATCAAGGTGAGGCTTCGGTCGTCGAGTCGCGCGTCTTGAGCATAGAGTCTCGCTATCTTTGCCCATTCCAGATCCTCGCTTGAGGTCTCAAGTGCGGTGCGCTTTGGTGTCGTTCCGCGAAGTATCGGCCGTTCGACCACCATCTTAGACACCGCTCTCGGAGCAGCAGCTTCAGCGGTTGGGGGCTTGTCCGGTGAACCAATCAGAGGCAGGTTGCGTTGCGGGGGTGAGGTGACCCCTGCGGTTTTGAGGTCGGCCACCCAGTTCGCCGCCAGTTCCTGCAGTCGCGTCAGATGATACCTCTGCAACAGAGTCGCTCGATCCCGGTCGTTGGTTGTGCCTCGAAGCGACGCGGCAAGTTGCTGCGCGCGTTCGAGCTCTCGGAGAAAAGTCGCGGGCCCATACAGTCCGGGCAGCGCACAGATGGGATACCCGTCTTCGTTCAGAACGTAGTGAATGCTGTTACCGGTCAACGTGCGCTCGAGCTTGCGTCCGTCACCAAAATCTATGGTGACCTTTGGAACTGCGCGCACCGACTCCCAATGAAGTATGAAATGCTCGCGCAACAGCTTTGAAACTTCTGAGTTTGAATATAGCGCTATGCGAAAGAACCGGCTGTTTGCGCAGCTAAGGTCTTCATCGAGCTTGCCGAGCAGCCGCAGCGACAGAATAGGCTTCGCACTCGCTTTCGCCGCCGCCCTGGCTTGATCGAAGTCCGTGTACCAGTAGAGACCGGCGGCGTATGCATCATGCTGCGCAGCGACTCTGTCCAAAGCCGCTGCGATGAGCTGCCATCGATCGCCAGGTTCGCCCCTCGAAATACCCTCTCGTCTGCTCTGCACATCGTCGGCGTAGGCGGCCAACAGAGCGTCAAGGCCTGCCTGCCCGCGCGATCTGAGTTGATCGATAGCGGCCGCCGATTCGGAGGGATCGTTTGAGGTTGCGCTTAGCGCAAGGACTTCAAGAGAGGGTCTGGCTTTACGTGTGTCCGCAAAGCTAACACTGCCAAGAGAGAGGGCAAGCGCGAGACTGAGAAACCTAACTCGCATATGGACTCCTGTGAGCGTGGTAATCGCGTTGATGGCCAGTGCGTTGCGCCATCGTGGAGTCAAACGCGCTCGCAAGGGGTTCGTTCGTCTCTTTTTCCCGAGCGACGTGAACAACTCATGTTGTTTGATCCTGAGTATGCTGACCGGCGAAGAAAGGACACTTCACCGCAGAGGCGCAGAGGACGCAGAGGGGGCGCAAAGATCTGATTTGGGACAGCGGTGGTGGCAGGTCGCGGAAACTACGTCCAGTCAATCAACATGAAAGAAGGGCTGGATACCGGCGTCGGTCCCCAGCCCTCGCAACTCATGCATTCGGCTTTCTCGAATGCGGCCTACTTCGCATCAGCCTTTTTAATATCGCTGATCTCCAACCACTTCTTCCCGTCTTTCTCGGAGACCTCGCCCTTGGCTACAACCATCTCGGCCACGAACGGAATAAGCTTTTCATTCTTTTCCGCGGCGTATTTGCCGGTAATCGCATAGACCGTGTTAGTCCCGTCTTCGACGATCGCCAACTGATTGCCGCGCTTGGCGCATGAGAGAGCGCAGCTCTTATGGCCCTCTCCTCGCGCGCCTCCCTTGCCTTCATAGCAAGGAAGGTCCACTACTTCGCCCTTCACGGTCGCCTCTTTGGCGCGGTTGGCCCCGGACGCAGGTCTCGCGGCCAGGGACAGACCAAGCACCATCAGGGTCACGGCACAACAGACCAATGTCTTCCTCATCTTTAGTATTCTCCTTTCGAATCATCGACTCGTTTCACCGGCTCGCGCCGGTTGTGAGCGGTTTGCGCAGGCCCGAAGTATATCATGCTCCTCAATTCCAGCCCCGCTCGTGTGAGGGGCTTGCGCGAGGATTGCGAAGCCTGGATCTGCTTCGCGCGGAAAGCACCAGACTTAAGCCTGCGAATTCAGAAAGCCAACTTTACAGCGAGCTGAATGTTTCTCGACCCGCCGCCTCCGAGAAACGGGTTGCCAATGCCGACGTCCGGCGTCACCGTGATCGGCAAGAATCCCTGGCCGCGGCCCGTCGCCGGGTCGATACCATTGAAACTCGCATCAGCGGAGAAACCCGGCAGCAATGGCGAGGCAAAATTCGGATGATTGAAGATATTGAACACTTCAGCCCGAATCTGCAGCTTGACCTCTTCAGTTATTCTCGTCGTCTTGAATATCGAAAAGTCGAAGTTGCGATATGCGGGACCTACCAGCGCATTCCGTCCGAGGCTTCCGAAGTGTTGAGTCCCTGCCCGGCAGGAGCCGGCGCTGCCATCACCCCGAGGGTCGAGCGTGCAGGGCACCTTGAACGCCGACAGGTTCAGAAAGTTGTCCGGCCCATGGGTTCCCGCAAACGGATCGCCTACTATATCCGGTCGGGGGAAGAACTCGCCAGTCCCGTTATAATCGTCAAACAAGACCAGATGAAATGGGCTTCCGCTACTCAGCGTAACGATGCCGTTTGCTTGCCAGCCCTTGCCCCATCGTGGAAAGCGCTTCCACAGATTCGGGAGATCATAGGTGAAGGTCGCTACGAAACGATGGCGGTTATCGAAGTTCGAGCTCGCGCGCTCTTGATCGACGCGATGGCTGTTGTCAGGCTGGGTCGCATTGGCAACGTAGTCCTGCCCATCCGAAGCGTTGTCGATCGAGTGCGACCACGTGTAGTTGATCGCCGAACTGAAGCCGTGATGCTCGCGCAGACTCACGCTCGTCTGCAGAGCGTTGTAGTTGGAATTCGACGTCGTCTCGAGCTGGTTCACATAGAAAAAAGTCCCACCTGACGGCGCGAACGGTCCGTTGTCAAAGGGCCTCGCGGTCGAGACGGCAGGGTTAACCGGCTGGTTGATATCGCGATAGCGAAAAAGCTTGGTCCCTTTCGACCCGACGTAGCCAACCTGCAATAACACGTTCTTCAGTAGCTCGTGCTGGATATTCAAGTTGTAATTTTGAACGTAGGGCGTTCGCGACTTTCGATCGACTGAGAAGACATCCGAATCCAGATAGTCGGTGAAGATGGGCTGGCCGGCTCGAATCTGATCCACCGTCGAGAACGAGAACAGGACGGGCGCTGTGCCTATCGGGTTGTACGCAGGACCGGGGTTAAAAGTGTTGAACGGCAACTGGCCGACGAAGAAGTCTTGTGAGAACGCGTCGTAGAACAGACCCCAGCCGGCGCGCACTACGGTCTTGCCTTTGGCGCTCAGGTCCCAGGCCACTCCGACGCGGGGTGAGAAGTTGTTAAAATCGCGGTTGTACAAACGGTC
>JBGPFL010000253.1:0-6837 GCA_041483295.1 Blastocatellia bacterium
GCTCGATGGTAAAATGCGCTCGCCTGCTACAGCCAGAATTTGGCACAGATGAGTGAGCACATGCCCAATGAGTCAGGTGCGGGAGCCGAGATTGATGAGCGTTGGCTCGATGAACCAAGCGACGAGGAGCTGGTCGACACGTTCCTCGCCTCTTCCAGGAACGATCGCCAGGCCGCGCACCTGTGCTTTGAGAGGATCATTGGCCGCTACCAGTGGTTGATCAACCACATTGTGCGCAACTCCCATTTCCGCTTTCCGGCGTGGGATTCGGCCGACGATGTGATCTCGCGAGCGATCTTCAAGGTCTATCGTGGGCTGGCGCAGTGGCGCAAGGAGGGGAAGCTCTCGAGCTTCATTGCGCGAATAACCACCAGCGAGATGATCGATACGATTCGCCGCGTTGGCAGGGATAAATCGTGGGATCCTCGGCCGGTCAGCGACCCTGATTCAGATGAGCCGACCGCCGTCGACAGGGCGCCCTCTCGGGAGGCGTCCCCCGAAGCGCGGGCCGTCAGCAGCCAGCAACGCGAGATCATCGATCAACTGCTGACCGATGTTTGCCGCGACTGGAAAGACAGCGTCATCGTCAACGAGTACATTGTGGGCGAGCGCGGCGCAAAGGAGATCTCTGAGAAGTACGACATGTCCGAAGACCTCGTTTACCAGCGCGCGAGGCGCCTCCGCGTCAGGCTGCTGAAGTGGCTGGCCGAACGCGGCATAACGTCGGCGCAGGCGTTGCTTTCAAGCCGGCCAGGATCTATGCGCACCTGACAGTGCGGCAAAAGGACAGCTTGATGGCGGTCCCTGTGAAGAGACACGGAGACAGGTTCGATAGAGATGACCGGGGAATCCTCTCTTCAGCGAACTCCCCGGCGGGCCGTTCCGGGTCAGTCGCAGACTTGAAACAAGTGGCATGGAAGTGGTGATCTAGTGGCAAGGAAGTCCGCACATCCAGCGAAGTTGTTCGAATACTTGAGGGGCGAATTAGATGAGCCGTCGAGTCAGATGATTGATGAGCATCTGTCGACCTGCGATGATTGCCGGGCGATCGTCACGCTGACACGCGCGCTCAAGCACGGTCCCGAGCGATCAGGTCTCAGCCTTGAGCCTGCCGAAACCCATCCAGATGTAAGCGAGATCGCTTCGTTCTTCTATGGCAAGTCTGCGAAGTCGAAGGGGGCGGCAACGGCCGCTCACGTCGCATCGTGTCGAAGCTGCGCCCAGGAATTGGCTGAGTATGCGAGCGCAGAACGTGCTGCGGCCGAATACGATCCTTCGCGTAGCCTGGCGGCCGAGTTTCCCTCTGCGGCATGGGAGCTGATCCGTGATTGGGAGGAGAGCAGTTTCGCGCAGCAAAAGGCTGCTACGTACGAGGTCAGCCGGGAGATGATCGCGAGGCTCACCCAGTTGCTGGTCCAAAGAAGGGAAGAGCTTCAAGTGAGTCGCGGGAAGGCGGTCACTCACCCGGAATCCGGATCCGAGCGAGCGGCTCTGGTGCCCGTGATCGTTGTCGATAGGTCGGGTACCCTTCGTGGAGTTGAGATGTTCGAAAGGGCCACGGACGCGATTGGGGCGGACGTCCTCAAGTATACCGGTGAGCCTGAACGATTCGACAGGAGACCATTTCACGCCCTGCTCGATTTCGGCGACAGCAATCGAGTCGTAGTGTCGGACTTGATTCTTCGCGACGAGATCCGGCTCCCCCGTATCTAGCGAGCGGATAGCGAGCCTCGCGAAGCCGATTACTTCATCGTCGAGGACTGAAAACGCTATCCGACTCGGCTGCTTCCGGCGGCTGTCTTTTCCCCCGGGGTATTTATTTTGCCGCTTATAATGCGTTCGATAGAGTAGATCGGTTTTCCCTGCGACTCGAAGTAAGTCCTGCTGGACAGTTCGGCCAGAATTCCGGATGAGATCAACTGCACGCCCGCCAGGAAGAGGACGGCCCCCAGTAGCATCAGCGGACCGTGCTTTTCGAACAAGTCCGTTCCGTAGATCAACTTTTCGATTATCAGCCACGCGAATATTGCCATGCCAACGAGAATGCTCAGCAAGCCCGGAGGGCCCAGGAAGTGCAGCGGACGGGTGACGTACTTCAGGAGAAACCGGATGGTCAGCAGATCGAACAAGACTCGCAATGTGCGTGAGATGCCGTAGTGAGATCTCCCGCCTGACCTTTCGATGTTGTGTATTGGTACTTCTACCACTGTAGCTCCGTTCCACGACGCGAGCGCAGGAATGAATCGGTGCATCTCTCCGTAGAGCCGTATCTGCTTGATCGTTTCTCGGCGATAGACCTTGAAGGTTGTGCCGAAGTCATGAATGTCCACCCCCGAAAGCTTGGCCATTAACCAATTGGCGGTTCGCGATGGAAGCCTTCTGAGCAGGAGGTTATCGGCTCGGTGCGTGCGCCAGCCGCTCACAATGTCGCAGCCGGTATCTTCAAAGGCGCGGAGCATTGCCGGGATGTCGGCCGGATCGTGCTGCAAGTCGCCATCCATCGCAATGATGATCGCGCCGGCAGCAAGGTCAAAGCCGGCCGATAGCGCTGCGGTCTGCCCATAGTTACGCTTCAGGTGAATCACAACAATGCGCGAGTCGTTCTCGGCCAGATGCTCCAGGATGGGAAGTGTCCCGTCGGTGCTGTGGTCGTCGACGAAAACGAACTCGATCTGCTCGCCGGGCCCGGGCATCACTTCTGAGAGCTTGCCATACAATTCCAGGACGCTTTCTTGCTCGTTGTGAAATGGAACAACAATACTGTACTTTGGAGCTTCTTTCTGAAACATAAGGTCACCTGAATTCACTTGAGATCGGCGTAGCTCACAAGATTGATCCCCTGGCTTAATGAGAAGTCTCGGATCTGTGGGTCGGTGAGTGCGTCGAGTTCGCGCTGGCGTTCCCGCTTGAGTCGAGTGTGTGCGCGATCGAGATCCCCATCGTAGATGCCAGGATGGCACATCAACTCGGTAGTGCCGTCCGGCAGCGACCGCATCACATCTTGAATTGCCGCGCCTTCGAGGATACCGGTCAGACTCACCCCGCGGAAGTGATCCGGTGTCCGCAATCCGTGTTTTTCGACTATGCTGCGAAACTGAGGGATGCCTGGAAGAATCGCCATCGAAGTCGCCCGCTGTTTTAGATAGATCATCCGCCTGCCGCGGGCGAGCTGTCCCGTGCGGGCGTTTCGAATGCCTTCAAACGGATTGCGCACGCATTTGATACCGAACTCGCGGGCGATTCGAGCCAACGCCCTCATGACTGGCGGATAAATGTGTGTGTGTTTGTGGGTATCGAGATGGCTGGGCTTGATTCCCGCTGCAAGGACGCGCTCGATCTGAGATCGGAATTCGCGCTCGATGTCTGCAATTCGCACTCTTCCGGTAACCAATCTGACCACCAATTGGGTAAGTGTAGCCGGCATGTTTCCCGCCGCGTCAATCAGTGAGGGCACCGCCTGGGGTGGCGCGCTGGGCCTTCCTCCTACCAGGGCGAGGTGGCAGCCAACGGGCAACGCTGGGTTTGTCAGTGCGAGTTCGACCGCATCTTCAAAAGCGGGGCCGTTTGCCATTATCGTCGTACTGGTCAGAATCCCGGCGGAGAATGCTCGTACTATTCCGGCGTTGACTCCACGTGTGAACCCGAAGTCGTCGGCATTAACGATCAGTTGTCTCATTGCTTCAGAGTGATCAGTGACCCGTGATGCGTGATGCGTGATACGTGATGCGTCATGTCTCGCGTCGCGCACCAGGCGTCACGCATCACGCATCACGCATCACTTCTTCAGTACAGCAGCGGACGCCGGGTCGGTTCGGCCCAGTGATGCCGGGCAGCAGCCTCGTCGCCCAGCATATAGACCCGAACAGCATCGGTTCCCGCATAGGTGCTGGCCTGCACGACCGGATAGGTGCCTTCGACCAGCCTGAAAGTCTGTTGATTCTCAAAGTAGACCCGGCCGCGCTGCAAGACCACATAGTCAGGCTGGTTCCTGTCGAGACTGAAGTCCGGGTGCGACAGTATCTCAGAGCGAATGTCGGTTCGATGGTATCGCTCAAGATAATACTCAACAACTCCAGGAATGTCGGTGGCAATCGTTGCTCCTCGAGGAGCGGTCTGGGCCAGGTACTCGATGCTCTCCCGCGCTCCAAGGTCGTAGAACTCGTCGTGCGGAAAGAAGTAGCCGACGCGATTGCCCCCCAGCGCATTCACGTAGAGGCTCGGGTAGGGAAGGCTCCGGATCATCGACACCGCCGGCGAGACCAGGAACACCACTGCGACGCCGGCCGCCGCCGCCAGTGCAGCCGGCCTTGCCCGCACCGATAACTTCCCAAGGGCGGATGACAGCAGGCGCCACATTTGAACTATCGCAATCGCTGCCGTGATATAGACCAACGGCATAAGCGACAGCGTATAACGCAGAAACTTCGACCCCGCTATCGACATCGGAACAAGCCAGAAGAAGAGCATTATCCTGAGAAAGAGATAACCCCTTGCGTTGTCTGCCGGCCCGCGATGGCGAAACACCTCGACGAGCCCGATCAGAAAAGCTATCAGCACCGGCAGCGGTAACTTGACGGCGAGAAATAAGAAGTAGAAGTACCAGGGGCTCCCGTGCGGCATCGACAGCAGATCGTTATCGTGAAGCGTCTGCATGATCAGGTAGCCGTGATGAGTCTGAAGCTCTTCGCCCAGGTAGAGCAACAGATATCGCCATGTCGCTGGCGAGAACAGCGCCGGATTGAAAATCACAACCGCAAGGAGCATCGGGCCGAAGAGACTGGCCGTCATTCGTGGGGTGCGCCTCCGGTTGTCGCGGCTATCGTAGCCGGCCAGATGATAGAACAGGACTCCCAGTCCGAAGTAGTGCGGGAAGTACTTCGAAGCCATCATCATTCCAAAGGCGGCGCCCGTCAGTGCGTACAGTCTCTCCTGGCCAGATACATCCGAGGCCGGACGTTGCTTGGCGCAGTTGTACAGATAGAACCCGGTGAACATAAAGAAGACCAGCAGCGTGTCTTCCTTGACTACCCTGTTGATCCATACCGCATTGAGGCCCGACGCCCACAACAGCGCTGTGACGAGGCCAACTCGAAATCCAAACAGGGAAGTGACGAAGAGGAAGAGCGGAACAACGGTGAGCGCTCCGAAGGTCGCGTTAGGCAAACGCAACGCTGTCTCTTCCGGGATAGCTAGACCGAGCCTCTCTCCGAATACATGGTTGAAGAGCTGACACCCCTTGATCGAGCAGTAGCAGACAATCTTCATCATCATCGGGTGTTCGGCGTTGACGGTGAAGTCGCCGTGCTCGTAAGCCCGGACTGCAAACACCTTATTGGTTTCATCTTCCGACAGGCTTGCCGAGTCCAGCCTGTAAGCGCGGACGCTGAATGCCAGAACCACCGTAATGAAGATGAGCAGCGCCTTCCTTCTTTCGAGTCTGTCGATTAGTCCAGGGCGCGGCTCTATGTCCGTCCGTTCGAATTCGGTATAGCTTACCTCGACTGCTTGCATTCTGTGTCTCCAGGCTGACGATGGAGCCGCCACCGTACCCTGATATGAAAAAATGGCCGCAGTGTGCTCGGGCCAACTCACGTTCTTCCAGGCCGGCCTCGCCGATTGGGCTGAAGGAACCGCAGATGTCTCCGGTAAGACATTAAGAATTTTAGTGATGGGGAATTAAAAACTCAACCGAATCAGCCCACGACGGGAGTTGACCCCTATCGCAAGTCGTTCAGGGAAAGAGATGGGCCGCTGCAGCGGCGGCCCATTGGGAGGATATCGTAGCGTGGTTTAGTCCGCCTTCTTGCGAATGAAGGCGGGGACATTTAGATCGTCGCGGCGGAGCCCCTCACCAGCCGCTGTGGTTCGCTGCTGTTCTGGAGCCGTCGGCGGGCCCGGGAATGGCCTCGCCGTTTCTGTTGTCGCCGCCGCCTTTTCGAACCCGGTAGCAATGACTGTGATCCTCATTTCATCGGCCAGCCGCTCGTCCAACACGGCGCCGAAGATAATGTTTGCGTCCGGGTCCGCGGCGTCATGAATGATGGACATCGCTTCGTTAACCTCGAACAGAGTCAGGTCGGTGCCCCCGGTCACGTTGACCAGCAAACCCTTGGCGCCCTCGATCGAGGCCTCCTCCAGAAGGGGGCTGGAGATCGCGCGCTGGGTCGCTTCCAGGGCGCGGTTTTCGCCGGTTGCCGACCCGGTTCCCATCAGGGCCATACCCATTCCTTCCATGATCGTCTTCACGTCGGCAAAGTCGACATTGATCAGACCGGGGACGGTTATGATGTCCGATATCCCCTGCACCGCCTGGCGCAACACGTCATCGGCGAATTTGAAGGACTCGAGGATCGGCGTTGCGCGTGATATTGCATTCAGAAGTCGCTCGTTCGGAATTGTTATGACGGTGTCGACACATTCGCGCAGTTCGGCCAGGCCCTGTTCGCCCTGACGCTGGCGGCGGCGGCCTTCGAATCGGAATGGCTTGGTTACCACTGCGACTGTCAGGGCGCCAAGTTCCGTGGCGAGGCTCGCGATGATGGGAGCCGCGCCGGTTCCGGTGCCGCCGCCCAGACCCGCGGTGATAAAAACCATGTCGGCGCCCTCGAGGGCCTCAATTATCTTCTCGGTATCTTCGAGCGCAGATTGTCGACCTTTCTCAGGATCGCCTCCCACGCCGAGACCCCGAGTGAGCTTTTCGCCGATCTGAATCTTTATAGAAGCTTTGGAGTTCTTGAGCGATTGAAGGTCGGTGTTGACTACGAGGAACTGTACTCCCTCGATGCCCATTTCTATCATCTGGTTGACTGCATTGCCGCCTCCGCCGCCAACCCCTAC
>JBGPFL010000254.1:0-6819 GCA_041483295.1 Blastocatellia bacterium
GGGGCGCCACTTGACGCGCGCGCGGGGGCACTCGTAACCTGAGCAGGAGGATTCGGAAGGATGAGTGAGCAGATCAAGCTTGATGCGTTGGCAATAGGCGCGCACCCCGACGATGTCGAACTATCCTGCGGCGGCACTCTGCTGAAGCTGGGATCGCTGAGTCATTGGGTCGGTGTAATCGACATGGCTCGGGGAGAGCTGGGCACTCGAGGGTCTGCCGAAATACGCGGGCGGGAGGCAGAATGCGCGGCGGGAGTGCTCGGGCTTGCGGTGCGCGACAATCTCGAGTTGCCGGACGGCCACATCTGGCTGACTGAGGACTCGCGAGTTCGAATGGTGCGCAAGATACGTCAGTATCGCCCGCGCGTGATCTTTACTCACTACTGGGAAGACCCGCACCCCGATCACGCTCACACATGTCAGATCGTCCGGGAAGCCGCACACCTGGCGGGATTGGCCAAGTTCGACGCTGAGACAGGGCAGGAGCGCTTTCGACCTCAAGCCGTGGCGCACTTCATGTTTCCTCGGACAGCGGTGCCGAGCTTTGTAGTGGACATCGGCGATTTCGCCGAGGCTAAGCACCAGGCCATCCGTTGCTACAAGTCGCAGCTCTACGACCCCAACAGCAAGGAGCTCCAAACAGGCCTGAGCACGGAAGCGTTCCTTCGCAGGATCGAGTCAAGGCAGCGATTTTTCGGGTCGCTGATCGGCGTCGAGCACGGCGAGGCCTTCATCGTGCGTGAAGCGTTGAATGTGCGCGACCCGGTGGAGCTCCTCTCTCAGAGAATGAACATGTACTCTTGAGTAGTAGGCAGTAGGCAGTAGGCAGTAAGCAGTAAGCAGTAGGCAGAAGGCAGTAAAGGCCTTGCAGGATGCGGGAACCCGGTTATGCCACGAAGACTCGAAGGCACAAAGCACCACCAAGTCAATCGGCACTTCTCTGCTGCCTACTGCCTACCGCCCACTGCCTACTGTTTACCGCCTACTGCGTACTGCGTACCGCCTACTGCCTACTGCGTACTGCCTACTGCGTACCGCCTACTGCCTACTGTCTACTGCCTACTGTCTACTGCTTACCGCCTACTGCCTGCCGCCTACTGCTTATGAACATTGGCATCACTTGTTATCCCTCGTACGGAGGCAGCGGCGTCGTGGGAGCCGAGTTGGGACTCGAGCTCGCGAAGCGCGGGCACTCGATTCATTTCATCAGCTACGCTCCCCCGATGAGGCTCGGCGACGGACCCCGGGAGGGCATAAGATTTCACTCGGTCGATATGCTCAGCTATCCGCTGTTCGAGTACCCCCCTTACACCGATGCGCTCGCGTCGAAGTTGCGCGAGGTGGCCGTCGAACACTCGCTCGATCTCGTCCACATGCACTACGCGATACCGCATTCGGTAAGCGCTTATCTGGCCCGCGAGATGCTGCGACCCCAGCGCTATCTGCCGGTCGTGACGACGCTGCACGGCACTGACATAACGCTTGTGGGCCGCGATCCCTCTTTCCTTCCGATCACCCGCTTTGGAATAGAGCAATCGGATGGGGTCACGGCAATTTCGCGCTATCTCAAGGAAGCGACCCTCGAAACCTTCTGCACCGGCTGCGCCATCGAGGTTATTTACAACTTCATTGATGCCGAATACTATCAGCGCCGGCCCAGTGAAGAAGTGAGGCGCAGTCTGGCGCCTCACGGCGAGAAGATAATCGTTCACGTCTCGACCTTCAGACCGATCAAACGAATCACCGATTGCATTGAGATAGTGGCGCGGATTCATGAAGGCGACTGCGGGGGAGTGACTCTGATCATGTGCGGGGACGGTCCCGAGCGCGCGGAGGCTGAGGCGCTGGCTGAGCGGTTGGGAGTCCGGAACTGCGTGCGGTTCGTCGGCAAGCAGCCGCAGCAGCAGATCAGAGATTACCTGTCGGTCGCCGATCTGCTTCTGCTGCCAAGTCTGTCTGAGTCATTCGGCCTTACGGCACTGGAAGCGATGGCTTGCGAAGTGCCGGTAATCGCCACCCGGGTTGGGGGAATACCCGAAGTCGTCGAAGAGGGCGGCTGCGGCTACCTGTTCGCGGTTGGCGATACTCGAGGAATGGCGGAGGCAGCACTCCGCATATTGAACGACGATGTTGAACGGGAGCGCCTGGGCCGCCGAGGACGCGAGATAGCAGTCTCAAGATTCACGACTGACAGGATAATACCGCAGTATGAAGACCTCTACCGTAGAGTCATTGGCACTTGAGAAGTAGGCAGTAGGCAGTGCGAGAAATACCTTACAGCCTCTAGCCCGGTGCCCGCCCACAGCCTACTGCTCATCACTGCCTACTGCCTACCGCCTACTGCCTACTATTCTTCGTTCAAGTTGCTCGTCTTCTTTGTCGATTGCTCGTCGGTCTGAGGCCCCCGCCCCTTGCGCTGTCGCGCCCACTCCTCAATGCTTTCGCGAATATACTCGCCCAGGTCTTCTATATCGCGCGCCGACTTTTGCCAGAAGTCCTTGAAGGTCTCAGCGTCGAAGCGCGCGGCTTGACCCCAGCCTCCATGGCGGCCAACTTCGTCTTCGTAGTACGCCGCCAGTTGACGACATGCCATTGCCGCAACGGTCAGCGAGCTGCCTTGCTCCAGAGGCGCGAAGACGCTTGCCAGGTCCGGATCGATCTCCTTCAAGCGCGCCAGAACCCTGTTGTACTGCTCCACGCAGTATGTTGCCGCATCCTGTCCGCTTCCGGTCCATTCGGATTGCAGAGCCATGCGGGAAGTTCGCCGCAGTACGTTCACCAACTTTGCTATCTCTTGTTCTCGTTCCATAAGGTTCTCCTCTTACGAGCAGCGGCCTGACGCCGGATAATACCCGACCCAAACTCGGGCGCCGCCGCATCTCCTCGCCCGGCGATGGCCTCTTGCGGATTGGGTCTCGTCTTCGAAGTAGGCCGCCAGTTCACGTGCGGCCATCCGAGAGACCTCCGGGGATGCTTCCGGAGCGAGCGGGGCAAATGCCTGTCCGGCGGCAGGCTCGATTTCCGTAAGCCGCCCGAGCACGCCGTTGTACTGAGCGACGCAGAACCTGGCGGCTTGAGGATCAACGCCGCCCGTCATCGCCACATAGTTGGCGCCGCGCGCAATGCGATATAAGACGTTAACCAGCTTTGCTATCTCTTTGTCTCTTTCCATGCTTCACCTCATTTTCTCAAAAGTTCGAGTTGTTGCCGGAGCAACTGTTTGCCGCGATGCACACGCCACTTCACAGTCGGGAGCGCCACACCCAGAAACGCCGCTATCCGCTTGAGCGGCATCTCGTCCAGGAATCGCAGCCGCAGCACCAGCGCATAGTCATCAGGAACCGATTCAAGGGCGAGCCTCAGTTCATCATCCGACTGACGATCGTCGACGAAGGGCCTGGCCAGCGCGCCGACCTGCTCGAGTAGCACCTCATCCAGCTCCACCCGTCCGACCTGGTGCGGGCGCTCGCGTTTGCCGAAGCGCAAGGCCCGGTGGCGCGTGATTACGGAGAGCCAGGCCGCAAACCTCGCAGGCTCTTCAATCGACGGGAGGGCCTTAAAGGCCAGCAGCAGAGCCTCCTGTGCCACGTCCTCAGCGTATTCGCGCCCGACGATGGCTTGAGCCGTGCGCACCACTGCCGCCCGGTACCGCGAGGCCAACTCGCCAAAAGCCTCGAGATCTCCGAGTATCGCCGCAACTACCAGCAACTGGTCTGGTGGCTCTGGGCTCACCTTGGCCATTCGCACTCCAGCTCTATGCCCCCATTGATATAGAGACATGCTACGCGGAAAAGGTTAGAGGAGAACAGAGTTCAAATGCGAATCAGGTCCGGTGGCTGAACGTCTGAGGGCAGCGGGCGCCGACAATGATGCTCCGGCCGCATGGAGAGAACTGGTTGCCGAGGAACTACTGCCTGAACAAGAAGATGATGAGTTCTGACCCGCATACCCACTCAGTCATAGCTTGCCGGATTCCTTCCCACTCAGATAAATTCATTCTCATGACTCGGACCTTCCGGATTTCCGTTGCGCTGGTCGCGCTTCTCCTGGTGTCTATGCCGGCAGTACTAGCGCGCGGACAGCAAGCTATCGTTTCACCCAACGAGGCGACTCTCAAGCTAAAGGACACGGGCGGCCGGGCGAGAAGTTTGATCGACCATCGGGGCAAGATAGTCGTGCTCAACTTCTGGGCGACGTGGTGCAAGCCCTGTCGCGAGGAGATTCCGATACTGGTCTCGCTCGACAGCCGCTATCGGGAGCGTGGCGTAGAGTTCATCGCCGCCTCGGCCGATGATTCAAGCACGCAAAAACACGTGGCCGCTTTCGCGAACCGGTTGAAGGTCAATTTTCCTGTCTGGGTCGGCGCTACGATGGATGACATTAAACGTCTCGGCCTGGGCGGTGCGATACCCGCGACGGTGATCATCGACCGAAACGGTGCTATTGTAGGGCGCATCCTCGGACCGGCGAGTAACGCCGATCTTCAGAAGCGCATCGAGTGGCTCCTGGGCGACCGGCAGACGCCCGCTCCGGCCGCTGTTGTGAATACAATGGACCAGGTCAAGCACGACCAGCAGCAGGATTCACAACAGGAAGACAAGCACGACGGCTATTGAATGCGCGGAATAAGGAGTAGACTTCACGCGCCCGGGGTGCATCCGGGTTAGGTGTCGGTTGATATGTCGTCCCACTCTTGATCCATGTAGCCTGTTAGCCAGTTCAAGGCATAATGACGCTCCATTACTACCCCGGCATCCAACCCAGAGGGAACGCCACGACCATTGACTCTCGAATCTACTACCGCCCAATGGTAGCGATAGATTAAATCAGCTTCGTTGAGGATTTCACTGATTGACCGCAGCTTCGCCTTCTTAATAAACCCGTCACGCCCATTATCCCGAAGTATGGAAACAGCTCTCGGCACCTCACAAATTGAATCGGGGCGATTCAGATCCTCAATGAATCCCAGAGCCCAGAGCATGACCCAGTAGCATTCATACCTCCAGCCGAATTGAATACGATCTTGTTGGGAGGGGTTGGGGTTCTCAATGAACTTCGTCTCGTTCGGGGAAAGCGACGCCGCAATTCCGTACTGCTTGACCAGACTTTTAACGACTTCTTGTTCGATCCCCTCACCCTTTACGGCTACAATGCAAAGGGCAATGGCACGCAAAGCTACCTCTTCGGTTGTCCTGCGCTTTGCCTGCTCCTCGGTTTCGATGAGAGGCAGATGATCTATGTAGGGAACGACTTGTTTCTTCAGAATCGCTATTGACCGTTCTTTGCGTGCTTGTGCTTCCTTCGACACCTTGCCTCCGCTTGATTGACGTGCGTCCAAATCGCCCGGCTCTGTCTGGGCGTATGAGCATCCTCCTGCAATGGCAAGAGCGATTAACACAACTGAGGCGAGTGGTAAGTTCATGGTGTACGACAGCCACCCTGATGCCCCGCATCACTGTGAGGCGTACTCATATGACTGGCATGCTACAGCGGGTGGCCCAGTGCAATGACCGAACAGGTGAATGCCCCGGGGTTCCCTCCCAGATTGTGAGCGAGTCCCAGCTTCATGTTCTTTACCTGCCGCTCGCCCGCTTTGCCCAGAAGCTGATGATAGATCTCATAAAGCATTCGGAGCCCGCTTGCGCCGATCGGGTGGCCGAATGACTTCAACCCGCCATCGGTGTTAACGGGCAACTCGCCTTTCAACGTGAAGGTGCCCGCGTCAATATCCACTTTAGCTTTTCCCGGCTCGGCGAAGCCCAGGTCCTCATAGATTATCATCTCGGTTATCGAGAAGCAGTCATGCACTTCGGCCATGCTCACCTCACGCCGCGGGTCCTTGATTCCGAGTTGCTCGTATACCTGTCTGGCCGCCGCTCTGGTTTCAGGGAAACTTGTGAAATCAAAGTCCGGGTCCATGCGTCCCGTGCCGGGCCCAACCGCAAGCCCCATCGCCTTGATCGTCACGAAATCTTTGTTGAACTTCGGCGCAAGCTCCGTTCGCGTGATGACGGCAGCCGCCGCTCCATCTGTAGTCGGACAGCAATCGAGCAGACCGAGAGGCGAGGCGATCATCGGCGCTTTCATCGCCTGCTCGAGGGTTATCTCTTTTTGAAAATGGGCCTTCTTGTTCCGCGCTCCGTTGTAGTGGTTCTTGACCGAGATCTTCGCCAGCTCCTCCTTGCCGGTGCCGTAACGGTGAAAGTACCGGTTGGCCGCCAGCGCAAAGGCCCCGGGTGCCGTGTTGCCGGCCCCGATCACCGTTGAGGCCGCTCCCGGCAGCCCCGAGTAGCCGCTGTCTTTGAGCTTTTCGAATCCGACCACGAGAACCAGATCGTAAGCGCCGGCCGCCACAGCAAACGCTGCGTTGCGCAGGGCGTCCTGACCCGTCGCACACATGTTCTCGACGCGAGTTATTGGGATGTATTGCAGCTTGAGCGGCCTCGATAGCGCCAGGCCCGAGATCCCGGATACGAGCGTACCCACCCAGGCTGCCTCGATCTGTGCAGGCTCGACCCCCGCGTCTTCGAGTGCTTCGAACGCCGCTTCGACAATCAGATCGTCGGCTGACTTGTCCCAGTGCTCGGCGAACCTGGTGCAGCCCATCCCGATGATGGCTACGCGGTCGCTTAGACTCTTCATTGGAAAACCTCCCGCTATCGGTTTAGGGTCGTTGACTGTCATAACAAATAGGCTGAGTCGAGTCAAACTGTACGGGCGGGGCGCCCGGGCCCCCCCCGGTTAGTGAAAAAGCACCCGGCACTGGGGGGGGCGGCGGGGCCCCCCGCCACCGGGCGCGTGTTTTGTTCGCCGGCCCCC
>JBGPFL010000255.1:0-6799 GCA_041483295.1 Blastocatellia bacterium
CTCCCTTTGACAGCCCAGACGGGCTGCGATCTCAATCGGGACGATACCATAACGCGAGTACGTCTGTCAATAAAATAAATGACTTACGTACTCAAATTGTCCAAACTCCAGACACCTCACTGAAGTGAGGTGTTAATGAGAACCGATGTTCCACGCACCTTGAGTCCCATTTCCAATCGCACCACGCTGATTCGTAACCCTGCTTGCGTCTTCTGATCCACGGCCTCGCGTCGTATAATAGAACGAAATGCGTATGCCCTGGTTGATTCTGGCTGTGCTCATTTCAAGCGCCGCTTATCTGGCTGCCCACGCGCAGAACGCTCGAGCAATTGTCGCGACCGAGTTCATCTACGAGACGGCGCCCTTTCCGTCTTGTCACGCATCGACGATCGCCGAGACAAGAGACGGCCTCATCGCAGCGTGGTTTGGCGGCAAACACGAGAACAGCCCTGACGTTGGCATCTGGGTTTCGCGGCGCAACGAGCGGGGGTGGTCGCCGGTCGTCGAAGTAGCCAACGGCATTCAGGACAACGGTACGCGCTATCCGTGTTGGAACCCGGTGCTGTTCCAACCAGCCGGCGGGCCGCTCTTGCTCTTTTTCAAAGTAGGTCCAAGCCCCAGCGAGTGGTGGGGCATGTTGATGACCTCGACCGATGGCGGAAGAACATGGTCCGCGCCGCGGCGATTGCCCAGCGGCGCGCTGGGACCTATCAAGAACAAGCCGGTCCAGCTGAAAGACGGCTCACTTCTCTGCCCTTCCAGCACCGAAGACGCGGGATGGCGGGTCCACCTGGAACGTACGGCCGACCTCGGCAAGACGTGGCAGCGGATCGGGCCGCTCAACGACGGCAAGGACTTCGGGGCCATTCAGCCCACCATTCTCACATATCCCTCCGGCAAGCTGCAGATCCTCTGTCGCAGCCGCCAGCGCAGAATCACGGAGTCGTGGTCGGAGGATGACGGAAAAACGTGGAGCCCGATGAAAGCGACTGGCTTGCCGAATCCGAATAGCGGCATCGA
This sequence comes from Blastocatellia bacterium, assembly GCA_041483295.1. Classification (GTDB taxonomy): domain Bacteria; phylum Acidobacteriota; class Blastocatellia; order UBA7656; family UBA7656; genus DASYSA01. The sequence goes on from JBGPFL010000255.1 coordinate 1,021, forward strand.
TGCAGTGACTCTTAAGGATGGGCGGGCACTGTTAGTCTACAACCACACGGAAAGGAGCCGGAGCCCACTCAACATCGCCGTCTCGGAGGATGGAAAGGCGTGGAAGGCGGCTCTGGTGCTGGAGGACCAACCCGGCGAGTACTCGTACCCGGCGGTGATACAGACTTCAGATGGACTCGTGCACGTTACGTATACGTGGAAGCGCGAGCGCATCAAACACGTCGTGATCGACCCCAGTAGGCTAGTGCTGAGCGAGCTGACCACCGAAGCCCGGTGAAATCCTGTGGCGGAAGGCCTCGCCTGAAACAAGGAGTAGCAGAGATCAGGTGCGTGCGCGTCACGATTTTTGGGTGTGATAAAAGTGGGGACTTCAAGCGTCGCGGGAACATCGGTTCTCATTAGCACCTCACTTCAGTGAGGTGCTTAGCACCTCACTTCAGTGAGGTGCTCTTGGCTCGGCGGATCCCCTGAACCGTTTCAACGGTTTGCGCTCATGGAATCCGGAGACTTTGAAGTTGAAAGACGACCGCGAGAGAGGAAACCGTTGAAACGGTTGGGGGAGCCGTCGGGTCGAGGGGCACCTCACTGAAGTGAGGTGTTAATGAGATACTTTGCGGCGAACCACTTTTGGCAACGGTCAAGCCGGTGGCGTCGCGCAAATCCGTGACGCGCACCCAGATTAGGTTCGCTGCTCAATGCCCTGTCGCAATGAAGGTCTGTTCGTTTGGCGCCTGCTACAGTCTTACTTTCTCTTCCAGCGCGTCCCCTGAGGCGTGTCTTCCAGAATGATCTCCCTGGCGGCCAATTCATCTCGGATCTGATCCGCTAGAGCAAAGTTCCTCGCCCGACGCGCCGCGTTGCGGTCTTCGATCTTTGCCTCGATCTCAGGCTCCAGCATCTCTGCTTCCTCGACGCCCAGTACTCCGAGCACAGAATCAATGCTCTCCAACAGACCAAGCACCTGCTGCCGGTCATCCATGCCGAATTCAGCCGCGTCCAGGGCGATGTTGATGTCGCGCACAAGATTCATTACGGAGGCAAGCGCCAGCGATGTGTTGAGATCGTCGTCCATCGCCGCCTCAAAGCCTTCGCGAGCCCGAGCGACAATCTCCTGCACTCGGGCGTGTGAAATGGCCTCGCCTGCAAATTCGTTCACACGGCGGCGAAAGTTCCGAAGCCGGCCGAGCGAGCTTTCCGCCGCGCGCAAGCCCTCCAACGTAAAGTTGAGCTGGGTGCGGTACGGAACCGACAGCAGAAGGTACCGAATGGCCATCTGCGAGTAGCCCCGGCCGAGCAGATCCCTGATCGTGAAGAAGTTCCCCTTCGACTTGGCCATCTTCTCGCCTTCGACTTGAAGGAACTCGGCGTGGAACCAGTAGCGTACGAACGGCCGGCCGGTCGCGGCTTCCGACTGCGCGATCTCATTCTCGTGATGAGGAAATATGAGATCGACTCCGCCGCAGTGAATGTCAAACGACTCGCCGAGGTATTTCATCGACATCGCCGAGCACTCGAGATGCCAGCCCGGGCGGCCTTCACCGAAGGGTGTTTCCCATCGCGGCTCATCGGGCGTCTTTGGCGCTTTCCATAAAACAAAATCGCGTGCATCAGCCTTGTCGTACTCATCGACATCCACTCGAGCCCCGGCCACGTTGCCTTCGACCTTGAGACCCGAAAGCTTGCCGTAACCCGGGAAGGAGCCGATGCTGAAGTAGAGAGAAGCGTCGCTGGTGTAGGTATGTCCTCCGTCAGCAAGGCGCTTCATGAGGTCGATCATCTCATCGATATGGTCGGTTGCGCGTGGAAGTATCTCAGGTTTTTCGATGTTCAGCAGATCGAGGTCTTCCAAAAACCTCGCCGTGTAGAACTCGGTGAAATCGCTCAAGCTCTTTCCCTGGGCCTGCATTTCGCGAATGATCTTGTCCTCGATGTCGGTGATGTTCATGACATGCACCACCGAGTAACCAAGATACTTCAGGTAGCGCCTGAGGAGATCGACCGCCACGAAGGTTCGAAAGTTTCCGATGTGACCGTAGTCGTAGACCGTCGGTCCACACGCGTACATACGCACGATCCCGTCATTCAGTGGTTTGAATTCTTCTTGTGTGCGTGTGAGCGTGTTCTTGAGCCTGAGCATGCGGTGGCCACTTCTCCCCGTCTCGATGTTGCCGCGAAGGATTCACAGGGATCGCTCAGGATCCCACTACACTGGCGTGCCGCAACTCGCGCAGAACTTCGAGCCCGACGGAACCGGCGTTTGGCACTTCTTGCATGGTTGAGGCTGCAGGGACTGGCCGCAGCTCGAACAGAACTTATTTCCGGCCTGGACCTGAGCGTGACAACTCGGGCACTCGACGGTGGCTGCGGCTTGCGGCGCTTGCTGTTGGGCGCCGCAGTTCGAGCAGAACTTCGTCCCTGCGGGATTTTGGGTGCCGCACTTCGGGCAGGGAATTGTCGGCGTATGAGCGGCCCCTCCGGCCCCAGCTGAACCTTGTCCTGCTATTGACCCAGCCATAACCTGGCCGAAACCGAGACCGAGTCCCAGACCCATACCCTGGCCCGCGGCTCCGCCAGGCTGCTTGGCCGCGTCCTGCATCGACTGCGCCGCCTTGAATTGCATGTAAGCGTTCATGTCGCCGATCGCCCCCATCCCCGCGCGCTCATCGATCATCTTTTGAACTTCTTCGGGAGGCGTAATCGCCGAGATGATCATATCGACAAGCTCGAGGCCCTGCTTACTGAAGTCCTCGGCGACTCGCGCCTTCACCCCGGCCGCGAGCTCATCATAAACCGCCGGGAGGTCAAAGATGGTCTTGAGGTTTTCGCCCAGCAGGTCGTTGAGCCTGGCGACGATGATGTCACGCAGAAATGAGCCTACCGCTTCGGTCGAAACAATACCGCGAGTACCAACGATCGAACCGACGAAGAGCTGTGGATCCGCGACTCTCAGTGAGTACTTGCCGAACGCCCGGAGCCGGACCATCCGAAGTTCAGTGTCTCTAAACGCAATGGGCTCCTTGGTGCCCCATTTCAGGTCCTGGAATGTTTGGCGCGAGACGAAGAGCACTGACGCCTGAAACGGCGAGGTTCCGCCGAACGGGATCGAAAGCAGCTTTGTGAGCAGCGGCACGTTCATCGTCGTCAGCGTGTGCCGTCCCGGCGCAAAAGTATCGAGCGCCTTGCCGTCGCGGAAGAAGACCGCGGTCTGGCTCTCCTGCACGACCAGTTGCGCGCCCAGTTTGATGTCGGCCGATCCCTGCTCGGGGAAGCGATGAACGATCTGAGATCCGCTCGGATCGAAATGCTGAATTACTTCAATAGCCATCCTTGCTCTCCTTCGCACGAAGGGTCACTTCGTGATTGTGATTGTGCCAACCACAGTCTTAATTGAGAGGGGCAATCCGCCCTTTCCCAGACGTCCGGTCGCCCCGCGGCCTGCGAACTTCGTGTCGCCGTGTAATGCTTGATCGATGTCTATGGTTCCCGAAACAGTGTCGATGGTGAAGTCCGCGTCGGGCGTTTTCGCGAACTTGAGTTCGACAGCCCCTCTAGTGCTTTCAAACTTGAGTGATTTACTGGGGACTACCGACTCGAAGGCAACGCTTATGGCGCCATTGGTGCTGCGAGCATCAATGGCCCCATCGATATCAGTGAGATCCAGCCCACCGTTTGTCGAAGTGATCGATACGTCTCCACCTACGTCGGAAAGCTCCGTGGAGCCATTCAACGTCGTAACCGACACGCTCCCTTTGATTCTTGAAAGGCTGATCCCACCGTTCGCGTTCTTGACTGTGACCTTGCCGCCAAGCCCAGCGACCTGGATTTCAGAATTAGTTGACTCAAGTGATATCTCGCCGAGCTTTCGCGGCAACTTAACGATGTACTCGACCTCGATCCCTCGGGCGGTAGGAGTTTGTAGTGACAGATTCCCGCCCTCAGTCAGCTGGATCAGCCTAAGGTTGCCACGATCTTGCTCGGAGCCGCCTCTTTTTATGGTGATCACCTCGGCCTGAGATTTATCCCACGCTTCGATCGTTATGTTGCCGTTCGTATTCTGAAGCGCAAATTTGGCAGTGGCGGAGAGCGGAAAACTCCTGGTGGTGGTGGTCTCTTCGCTCGTAACCACTTCCCTTCCGCCAAAGCCAAGGTCGCGCAACTCCTGTCTGGGAGGAGGCGGGGGCGGCGGAAAACGGGGAGGTCTTCGGCTGACTCGCGAGAACACGAAAACGCCCATCGTGAGTAAGCTGAGCATCACGACGCCTATTATTCCAACAATCCAGACCCAACCCGAGCGAGCTTGTGGCGGAGTGTACGTCGGAACCGGCAGGCGAGCCTGCGGGGGTTGATAATAGCCCGGAGGCGTGTAAACAGGGCTGGTGAAAGGCCTCGCGGGCGGCGCAGTATCAACAGGCGCCCGCTGCGCCGTCGCGGAAGGCGGCATCATCTGCGTGGGAGCATTCTCTTCAGTGTACTGATTGGTCGGCCTCCCGCACGAACGGCAGAATCGCTGCCCGGCAAAGATCTCAGCGCCACAGTTCTCGCAGTGTATCGACATACTCACAAGCCTGGCTCCTGTTTTTGAGATCTCGGGTGCCCCGTTCCCGGGGCTCGGCTTCGCCGGATCGGAAACAAAAACTCAGAACAAGAAACGAGTTAACCAAAGAGAGGCCGCCCGGGTGGTTGATCTTGACCCGGGCTGTCAATCGCCTTGCTCCGTTCATCAAACGAACGTCCGGCCTCATCGAGCGCATTCGTTATTTCAGCAGTCGACGCCTTCAACCCGTCAGCCGTGCCCGCCTTCGCCTTGAACTCGCGCGCCAGCGCCTCGATCTTCTCGACCTGCTCGACCAATGCCAGGTCGAAGCTGTAGAGAGAGTCGAGTTGCTGTTGCTCGATCTTCACGACGTCGAAGAATCCCGCGTAGCCGTAGCTGGCAAATCGAACGCGGTTCTCGAGGTGGTCGAGCTTCTTAATTGCGGAATCGACCGGCCCAACCTCAAAGAGCCTGCCGCCCGAGGTTAAGTCGCGCATTGCTTCGGTCAGGGGAGCCTTAAGGGACCGCAGGCGGTCGGCCAGATGCTCACGGTGAAGTTTATCTATATCGCGACGGCGCTCCCGGTCGACATAGCCGCTGTAACCGGGAATCTTGTCGCTCAAGCGTTCGATCCAGCTTCGCTGATCACTACTACTCATAATCTCTATATACCTCCCAGGGGCTTGTTGGGTTCCAGCAACGTGTGCTTCTGACGAAGCTACCGGCCGTGTGCTGACGATTTTTCAGTTATTTCGCCAAACATGAGCGACCAACGGCCCTGGCGGCAAACCGCTCCACTCGGTCCAGACCTACTCGCGAGATGCGCGGAAGACTGCAAGTCTCCCGTTGCAGCCGAAAACGTCGCTCTGTGCTTGCGCCGGCTTTGGGGCTTCGGCATGCTGCTCGGGGCGTCGAGCATACAGGCAAGGCCTCGCGGCGCAGCTAAGCCGGCGCGCTCGCTATCTCTCCTCCCGTGCCCGAAAGCTCGTTCAAATATCTATCGTAAGCCTGGCGGTTCGCGGCAGACATGTCCCGAATATACACTCCCACCATCCAATTGAGTCCGTCAGCCGAGGGCTTATACCAGGCTGCGAATCCGATGAACTTGATCGTCTCGCGAGGAAGTTCGACTTCTACTTCGATCTTGTTCTTGAATGCAATCGTATGGTCGCGGATTATGTTGAGGTGGCCGGTCTCTACGGTGCCGGTCTCGACACGCATCCCTTGCTGGCTCACGTCGTGGAC
>JBGPFL010000256.1:0-6794 GCA_041483295.1 Blastocatellia bacterium
CTTCCCGCGACGCAAACAGCCCACGGGTGTATGGGTACTCCATGCATTCGGCGCCGTCGCGGGCGACAGCTACTGCGCTTCCCAACTGGTGTCTTGCGAGCGCCTGCAGCAGCGTCAAATGGACGTCGTTAGAGTTGTTCTCGGCCACCAGTGTTTCTTTGAACGCGCCCTTCATAGATTGCTCTCTTGCCGGCACGGAAGCGAAAAGTAGAATGCCGCGCCCGTGTCAACGGCGCCCTCGGCCCACGTTCGCCCGCCGTGGCGCTGGATAATGCGCCTTACATTCGCAAGGCCTATGCCTGTGCCTTCAAACTCTTCGGCGCGATGAAGGCGCTGGAACACTCCGAACAGTTTGTTCGCGTAGCGCATATCGAAGCCGACTCCGTTGTCGCGAATGAAGACGACCGCTTCGTTGCCGCCGTTCAAGCTCCCGATTTCGATTCGCGCCTGATCGCGGGTCCGGGTGTACTTAACCGCATTCGACATAAGGTTGGTGAGCACGAGGCGCAGCATCGCCGGATCGCCGGTGACTTCGGGGAGGGCGCCGATGTTCCAGACAATCGAGCGCCCGTCGGTGTCCTCCTGCAGTTCGCGCTGAGCTTCAGTCACGAGGCGGTTGAGGCTCACCTGCGCGGCTCGCATCTCGGCGCGGCCCATTCGCGAGAAGGCCAGAAGGTCGCCGATCAGGCGGCCCATCTGCTTCGCCGACTGCGAGATGATCTCCAGGTACGCAAGGCTCTTTTCATCCATCGAAGGCGCCGCATGTCTTCGGAGCAAGTCGACAAACCCATCGATGTGGCGAAGAGGCGAGCGGAGGTCGTGCGACACCGAGTAGCTGAAGGCTTCAAGTTCCTTGTTCGCCGCTTCCAGTTGAGCGGTGCGGTCCCGGACTCTCACTTCCAGGTCCGCCTTCAGCTCGGCCGACTGTCTAGAGAGAGAGGCATTCTGGAGATGAACGTTCTCGAGCCGGAGCCGGCGCACTTCCATCCCACGGGTAAGCACAGTCAGGAGGAATGTGAGATTGAGCGGCTTTAAGATGTAGTCGAAAGCGCCCGCCTTCATCGCATCCACCGCGGCCTCGACAGTTGTTTGCCCGCTCATGACGACGATGACAAGATGCGGGTCTATTTCGATGGCTCTTGCGATCACGCTGACGCCATCAGTCTCCGGCACCATGAAAGAGATGAGCAGAAGATCGAAGTCGTGTTCCCTCAAGCGCCTGAGCGCGTCGTCTGGGTTCGCGACTACAAGTGTCTCGTAGCCTTGCTCCACAACGGTCTCGAGTAGTCTGTCGGCCCACTCTTCTTCGTCTTCCACTATCAGTATCCGACCCGATTGAAGCGTAGACATCCGAGGTCCCCCTTTTAGAAACCCAATGTATCTCAAAGTCACGGGGAGGGGATGGATGGTTCAAGTCCAGCCTTGTTCGTCCAGCAGCCTCTGCTGGAGTGAACAATCACCCACTCTCGCAGGTGGGATGCGACGGCCCCCGTCGTCGTGAATCGGCTGGACCTGAACGATCAACCCCCTCGCAGGTGGAATTCGACCCCCTCAAGCTAAGGTGCAGTTGCAACACGTCCCATTCGGTGCGAAGACTTGAGCGAAATGATGAACGATCTGATCTCGCGCCGGTCCATTACGTGCTCGTCATACCCATGTGCCTGGGCGATGGCACGTATGGATATCCACTCGGTTTCGGAGACCCGAAGAAAAGCATCCACCACCTTCGGGTCGAAGTGAGTGCCGGAGCTCGTAACAATCTCGGTGCGCGCACAGTCGTATCCCGCTGCGGCGCGATAAGGCCGGTCGCTGGTTATGGCATCAAAAGCGTCGGCCACTGCAAAGATGCGGGCATTAACGTGAATCTCGTCGCCGTGCAACCCGAGAGGGTAGCCATCCCCGTTGTACTTCTCGTGATGCTGGCTTACGACGGGGCGCGCGCCCGAAAGGAAGTCTATCCGCTCGATGATGCGCAGCCCGTGATTGATATGCTCGCGCATCTCAATCCACTCGGCTTGAGTGAGCGGCCCCGGCTTGAGCAATATCGAGTCGCGCACTCCGATCTTGCCGATGTCGTGCAGCATCGCGCCTTGCTCCAATGCGATCAGAAGGGTGTGTGTGAGACCCATCTCCCTCCCCAGCCGGAGGCAGTAGGCGACCACGCGTCCAGAGTGCCCACGGGTTTCGCAGTCGCGCGCTTCAAGGGCTTCGTCGAGCGCCCCCAGTGTCGCGCGATAGTTAGTGTAGAGCGCCTCAAGCGTCTCGTTCAGCGCGTCATTGACCGAGCGGAGCTCGAGGGTTCTCTCCCGCACCTCGTTCTCCAGCGCGTGCTCGTGCTCGCGCCTTGCCACCAGGAGCTCCTGAAAGAGCAACGCGCGCTGCACTGCCACTTCCAGCCGCGCCAGATCGAAAGGCTTGACTATATAATCGAAGGCGCCCTGCCTCATCGCCTCGATAGCGGACTCGATGTCGGTCTGCCCCGACACCATCACGACCACCATCTCGGGCCAGCACCTTTGCGCGATCTTGCAAAACTCCAATCCTGAGCGGCCGGGCATGTTGATGTCGATCAATAACAGGTTGAATGGGCTGACCGACAGGATCTGGCTGGCCCCCTCGGCGGTCGAAGCGGTTAAACACAAGTACCTGCCGCCCAGAGCGGTGACGATGAATCTTCGAACCTGCTCATCGTCGTCGACTATCAGAATGGAGGCTTGCTTGTAGGTCATTGCTTGCTCCTTGTTCCACTCAATCCCAAACTCGGGCCCAAACTCGGGCCCAAACTCGGGCCCAAACTCGGGGTTCTCACCCTGCTGCAGCTCTTTCGGGCGCCCACGAACGGCTGCGTAGCGCGACCATGAATGAGAAGATCGCCGCCTCGCTTATGGCGTGCTCGATGTAGTCCCTCGTCTCGCCGGCGTCATGGATCTGTCGCCATTCCTCTCTCGAGATGCCCAGGAAAGCATCGACCACTCTCGGGTCGAAGCCGAAGCCTGAGCCGGCGACGATCTCTTTCCGCGCGGCTCCATAAGCCTCGGCCGTCGAGTGAGGTTGGGCGCGGGTGATGGTGTCGAAGGCGTCGGCTATCACAAAGATCCGGGCGTCGAGATGTATCGAATCGCCGCTCAGTCCGACCGGGTATCCGGAGCCGTCAAATCTTTCGTGGTGTTGGCCGACCACAAAACGAGCTCGGGCGAGGAACTTTATTCCGTCGATGATTCGCAGTCCCTGAACCACATGCGCGCTCGCTCTCGTCCACTCGTATTGAGTCAGGGACCCGGATTTGAACAGGCCGTCATCTGTTTCTCCGATCCTGCCGACGTCGTGGAGCAAAGCCCCTTGCTGAAGTCCGATCAAATCGGTCTGGCCCAGGCTCAGAGCTCTCCCAAGCCTCAGGCAAGCGGCGACGACGCGGTTTGAGTGGCTTACGGCCTCCGCATCGCGGGTGCCCAGCGCCTCAGCAGCCGAGCGAAGCGTAGCGTGATAGCTCTCGTATAACGCCTCCGCCATCGGACCCGAAGCCTCACTCGACGAATCAAGCGATGCAAAAGCGGCCTTGGGCTTGCCATTGTACTCGGGCCCGAGACGGTTCACGGCCGCCAGCAACGTCTGGTGCCGCAGCGCGCGCTCGATCCCTACCATCACCTGAAACTGATCGAACGGCTTGAGCACGCAATCGTACGCCCCTTCCTTCATCGCCCCGATTACGTCCCGTACTTCGGCGCTTCCCGACATCAGTATCACAACCGTATCGGGGTAGAGATTGTTGATCGACCGGCACAGATCAACTCCCGAAGCACCCGGCATCTTGATGTCGGTCATCACCAGTCTGAATGACTGTCGCGATAGAAGATCGGCTGCCTCTTCGGCGCTTGCCGCCGTCGAGAATGAGAAGGATGAGCCGATGTAGTTAACCAGTAGCCTCAAGATAGAGGCGTCATCATCGACGATCAGTAGTGAGGTTTCTTCGCTGTTCACGATCTTTCCTTTTCCTGTCCTCTTAGCGGCTGGAGCTTTGCCAACCGCCCCCGTCCGGGACAGGGCGTGTGTGCGAATTCTCGCCTACGACGCTCGCAATGGCTGCGCCGTATTCAGGACTGAGATCAACAAATCGGATGCCCATGCCAATCCAAGGCATGCTATAGCGCACCTCTCCCATCGTCGTTATCTCGGCCGAGTGCACCCGAAAGATGAGCTTTAAAATCGAGCCGACTCTCAAAGAGATCATCGAGTCGATGAACGCGCCGCCTACGCTGATATCGTTGATGCGCGTTGTGAATCGTCTGTCGTTTGCGCCTTCGCATTGGACCTCGCACAGATAGGCGACCCGCTCGTCCTTTCTGCGGTCGTTTGAGGTAATCCCGTTCGCGTGCGCCTGGTCACCACGCGTCGCATCGAGGGCTCGCAGGCCAGAATCAGCTCCTTGAAAACTCGAGGCGACCGGCTCGCCGAGCGAGGTAAGTCGGGATGGCCGGGCGGCCATAAGGGCTTGCGCCCACAGGGCTCGCCGGGTCGACCTCAACACCCGGGAGAGGTCGACCGGCTTCATCAGATATTCAAAGCGCCGCCCCGGCATTACTTTGATCGCATCCTGTAAGCAGTCCTCTTCGAGTATCGTAAGGAGCTGGGTCTGGGGATAGACTCCGGTTATGAGCCGGCACAATTCAAGCTGGGAGGGCGCGCCGCCCTCGAGATCTACGATCACCAGGTTGAACGCGCTGACCCGCAGCAGTCGCGCCGCATCACTGGCGGCGCCCGCAGTTTCGCAGCGGTAGTAAAGGCGCAGGCACTCTGCTAGCAGCCAGCCGAGCGACTCGTCGTGTATTGCAATCAGAATCGAAGCCGGCTTGTCGCTCACAGGTCACCTCTGCTATCACCTGCGCACACGCCGGTCTCCTTAGACACGAACCGGCTTGTTCCCGTCGCGGTAAGAATCGGGCCGCCGCAGTCCAGTCCAGGTTCCCTGTCTCCGGCCGAACGAACTCCCGAACCCAGCTTTAAGACCGAGCACGAAGGAAAGCAGTAGGTGCTCTCGATCGAAGCGAGACTGCTCATCTGGTCGGCCCTTGCGTCGAGGGGCGGCCGCCGCGCGATGTCTCGCTCCACGTCCCGCAAACAAGCGACACGCGTCACCACTAGCTTGTCGTTAAGTCTTCCATTCATATATCGGACCCCGTTGGGAGCGCGAGACCGAGTCTCGGATCAAGTTTACATTTGCGGGAAGAAGTGCGCGGATTCGGTGCCGCCTGCATCGTACGCGCCTTCCAGGAGCGGATTGGCCTCTCTAGTGAGTTCGGCTGATAAGCTGAGCCTGCTGAAAAGTGCCCTATGCTGCAGAGCGTGCTCAACCGAGGCACACACCTCTGCCGAATCGAACGGCTCTTCGATGTACTCGAAGGCCCCTTGACGCATCGCTTCGATCTCGTACTGGACGCCGCCCAGTCCCGACACCGCCACCAGGATCGAAGCGGGATAGGTCCTGTGGATGAACACGCACAGTTCCAGCCCTGAAGGGTTGATCATTGTAATGTCCGTTATCACCAGATCGAAGGGTCGCTGTCTGAGCCGCTCGATTGCCTGTTCCGCGCTCCTGGCCGGAACACACTCATAGTAATCAGGGAGGCAGCTTGCCAGGAAGGTGTGGGCGGCGTCCTTACGGTCAACAATTAAGATAGAGGAGTTCTTGATTCCCACGAGTTCACCTCGCCATTTCCGGGCGGTAGGTCCCTCGAAAACCCGAACGTTCGATTGCGCCAGGGACAGTCATGCCCATTCCAAAGGGTCACCGAAGACGCTAGTACCGCAGCTTGCATTTTTGCACGGGCCTCGCAACCGGTCTATCCGTAAACCTACGTGTATATGGGGAGAAATTCCCCTATTTTCACCTGAGCGGACAGACGCACCTCGCCACGGCCGTGAAGTGGGAAAGGGGATACGTGTCTATGGTTTGGTCCGCGGCCAGGGCGCTCCGGCTGGCTGTTGTCGATCTCTGTGCGCGACGGTAGCCGGACCCGCTGCTGGTGGGCGGGTTGGAGAGGATCCCAGAGGCAACCATTTAACCCACGCAGCCTGGCCGAGACGGTCGAATGCGGACCGAAGTGAGGTGTTAATGAGATCGGCGCTCGCCGGGCCCGGTGGAGCGGAGGAGCCACGAGCATAACCGCGCTGCTAGTCCGAATTTTCAATGCACCCGGTTGCAGCTTCGATCGTGGACTGGAGACGACGGACTGAGACTTGCGGTAGTCGGCCTGGTGACTTTCTCACAGGACCTGAGAGTGGACTAAGTAGCGAGCGCAATGCCAGCCTCAGTCACCCTTCGCTCGATACCAGTCAACGGTCCGAGTGAGACCTTCTTCAAAGCCGACCGTTACATGGTAGCCGAGCGCCTCCCGGGCCGACTCAATTGAAGCCTGCGAGTCGCGAACGTCGCCCGCGCGAGCCGCTTCGTGTAACGGCTCGATGTCGCTTTCGATAATCGCCTTAAGCCTGTCCAGCAGATCTAGCAGGGTGTAGCGGCCGCCGCAGCCAACATTGAAAGCGCGGCCGGCAGCGCCTTCAGCCTCTGCCGCTAACAGATTCGCCTCGACGACATTCTCAACATAGGTGAAATCCCGGGACTGAAGCCCATCGCCATACACAACGGGCCGCTTGTTCTCCAACAGCGCGCTGGCGAACTTCGGTATCACGGCGGCGTACTGAGACTCAGGATCCTGGCGCGGGCCGAAGATGTTGAAGTAGCGGAGCGCGACAGCTTCGAATCCGTAGACCTGTTTGAAGATTCTGATGTAGTGCTC
>JBGPFL010000257.1:0-6790 GCA_041483295.1 Blastocatellia bacterium
CCTGGCGAACCCGCTGATGGGTCGCCGCGTCAGGAAACATCGGAAGCGAGAATCGCATGAAGCCATACGTCCCCATCTTCAGCAGCACGCCTGCCAGTATCACCGAACCGGCCGTCGGCGCATCGTAGTGCGCGTCCGGCAGCCAGGTGTGAAACGGGAACATGGGCACCTTGATCGCAAAGGACAACGCGAACCCCACGAACAGCCAAATAACCAGGGACCTATCAAAGACGTCTTTGATGTGAGAACCCATGGCGGTGAGCGCCACTATATTGAAGGAACCGCGCTGGACCGTAGACCCGCTTTTGTCATCAACCCGCTTCATGGCGTCGAGCGCCAGGTTGTACATCGGATTATTGAGCTGGCCGCCCTGGTTGGTGGAAAGCTGTTTGGCCGTCGCCTCAACCGCGGCTCGCTGCGCAGTACCCTGAGTCTGAACCACATCCGGAAAGATAAAGAAGAGCTTCAGAACGGCCAGGAGCATCACGACCGAACCGATGAGGGTGTAGAGAAAGAACTTGATCGCCGAGTAGAGCCGGTTCTTGCCTCCCCAAATCCCGATCAGGAAGTACATCGGCACAAGCATCACTTCCCAGAAGAGGAAGAACAGAAAGAGATCAGCCGATACGAACGCCCCGATCATGCCGCTCTGAAGCAACAGCAGCATGATGTAGTACTCCTTCTCGCGACCCTTCTCGCGGATATACGACCAGGAGCAGATGACTGACACTACCCCAAGCAGCGTCGTGAGCATCACCAGCACAAGTGACAGACCGTCGATGCCGAGTTGATAACGAGCCCCTATCAGCGGGATCCACTCATGGTTTTCGATGAACTGGAGTCCGCCTAGCACCTTATCGTATCCGTGGCTGCCGCCAAGCCCCGTCATCAGGGGCACAGACGCCAGGAAGCAGATCACGATCCACACATTCGCGAACCAGCGGATGTTGTCATTCTTGACGCGATTGAAGAACAACAGCACAAGCGCGCCAATCGCGGGAAGCCAGGTCACCCACGATAGAATGCCGAGCCCGAATAATTCCATATAGCCACAGTCTCCTAGTTGGTCTCAACCAAAGGCTGCCTGCCCCAGCGCAGGCAGCCGGGCAATCGACGCTCTGTTAACGGCGAAGGTTCTTTATCGTCGTCGGAATCGACGGGTAGATGAACAGCAACAGGATCAGGAACAGCCCTATCGCAAACAGAAGCGCGTAGTTCTGCCACAAACCGGTCTGCACCGCCCGAAAGACGAAAGAACTCCAATAGGTGATCTTGGCAGTGGCGTTCACTGCCAGGTCGATCACCCACTTGTCCCACAGGCCCGAGGCTCGCGCCCAGAATCTTGTAAACCATCCCGCTCCATTGACTCCGCCGTCCACGACCTCTTTGTCGACCTCCCACAGTGCGTTGTTTGCAGCCTTGCCGGCCTCAACAGCCTTCACATCGAGCAGGTAGTCCCAGTACCACTTGTTAAAGCTGAGCGTGTACAGCGGGCGCAGTTTCGCGGCCCAGAGGTCGGCGAGTTCGGTCCGCTTGAGATAGAACAGCCGCGCGAGGAATATTCCAACTCCGGCGATGGTGAGCGAGAGTATCATCAGGGCAATCTCATACGCAATCGGCTCGTGGGCGGCTTCTTCGTGGACGGCGACTTCTGAGGCACTCGTTGCTGCGAGCTCTCCGGCGCCCGCAGCGTGTTCGATTCCCGAAGGAGCCTTGTGTACATCGACGATGACAGGCTCAAGCCAGCGCTCAAACAGGTTCGCGTGGGGAATGCCGACGAGTCCGGCCACTGTAGCGCCAACCGCAAGTACGACGAGCGGCAGCGTCATTTTGCCGGGCGACTCGTGCGGCTTGACCGGCCCATGATGATGTCCGTGGCTCTCGTCGGAAGCACCGTGGGCGTCATGCTCGGCAGCATCCTTGAAGCGCTCCTTGCCCCAGAATGTCAGAGCCATCAATCGCGTCATGTAGAAGGCGGTCATTCCAGCCGTGACGAACCCGACGAACCAAAAGACCTTTCCGTTGAACAAGCTCGTGGAAAAGGTCTTCCACAGGATTTCATCCTTCGAAAAGAAACCCGCGAACGGAATGATCCCGCAGATGGCAAGCCAGCCCATCAGCATCGTCTTGTAAGTCACGGGCATGTACTTAGCCAGGCCACCCATTCGCGGCATCTCCTGTTCGTGGTGCAGGCCGTGAATCACCGAGCCTGCGCCCAGAAAGAGCAGGGCCTTGAAGAACGCATGCGTGAAGACATGAAAGATCGCCCCGATGAATGCGCCGACACCCGCACCCATGAACATGTAACCGAGTTGCGATACGGTGGAATAAGCGAGGACCTTCTTGATGTCGGTCTGAGTGATTCCTATTGTCGCGGCCACGAACGCGGTGAGACACCCTACCAGAGCGACTACAAACATCATCGTGACCGACCGCTGAAAGATGAAGTTGGTGCGGGCGAGCATGAAGACACCCGCGGTCACCATCGTCGCGGCGTGGATCAGCGCCGACACCGGCGTCGGTCCGGCCATCGCGTCGGGCAACCAGATGTACAGAGGGATCTGCGCGCTCTTGCCTGTTGCGCCGATGAACAAGCCAAGCGCCAGCCATGACATCAGTCCAAAAGTCCAGAGCTGCTCTTGCCCATATGCTTCAGCCAGGGCTGGCAGTTGGTTGAACTGCAGGGTCCCGAATGTCGCGAACACTCCCATGATCGCCAGCGCAAATCCGAAGTCGCCGATTCGATTGACGACGAACGCCTTCTTGGCCGCGTCTCCGGCTTCGCGCCTGTCGAAGTAATAACCGATCAGCAAGTACGAGCAGAGGCCGACCCCCTCCCAGCCGATGAACATGATCATGAAGTTTGATCCCATCACCAGCAACAGCATCATGAACATGAACAGATTGAGGTAGGAGAAGAATCGATAGTAACCGGTGTCGCCGTGCATGTAGCCGGTGGCGAACACGTGTATCCAGAAGCCGACGAAAGTGACGATGAACATCATCACCAGCGAGAGCTGGTCGATCTGGTAGCTCCACTCGATGTTGAATGTCGAAAGCGCGCCGGCCTTCTGTCCAAGCGCGTTGTGGGCGGCGCCTCCTGGAAGCCAATCGAACGAGTGCGGGAATCCGGCCGGCTGTCCGGTATCCGGGTCTTTACTGGTGACGAAAGGCTTGTTTTCATTCGCAGGTGCGTATTTCCATCCGTATTCGTAAAACGCTCCAATCGTCAACACCAGAGAGAGAAGTATCACCCCGCAGCCGATAACCGAGACGGTGCGCTCGCTGAGCCCGAGCTTGCGTCCGAGCAAAAAGTTGAAGAGGAACCCAAGCAGCGGAAGGAGCGGGATGAGCCAGACGAGTTTAAGCATAAGTTCTCTTCACGATCGGTAATGCGTTACTCGTGATGCGATGCGTGATTCGTGATTCGTGATGCGTGATTCGTGACGCTTGATTCTTCTCGAATAGCACGACGGATCACGAATCACGGATCACGCATCACTCCTTCCTACCACTTCAAGAGATCTATCTCATCGACGGCGACCGTCTCGCGATTGCGGAACATCGAGATGACGATGCCCAGACCTACCGCGGCTTCGGCTGCCGCCACCACGATGATGAAGATCGTGAAGACCGGCCCGGATATCGGGTTTATCCCAGAGCCAAGCTTGGCCTCCAGGGTGGCCTGGTTGATCTGGAGATAGCGAGAGAAGGCTATCAAATTGATATTGACCGCGTTCAGTATGAGTTCAATTGACATGAAAATAATAATGATATTCCTGCGCGACAACACTCCTGCCACTCCTACGACAAACAGGAGGAAGCTGAGCATCATGAAATTGACCAGAGTAGGCTCGAAGCGATTAAAGAAGAGCGGGTCGCCGGCCAGTAGCCGCCGGAGGGTGGCCGCCGCTGCGGCGATAACGGCAAGGGATATTATAAGACTAACGATTCTGCGGAACGACAAGCGAGATTCTTTTCTGGTCATTGATGTCTTCTGCGAAGGGAAGCGAATCTGATGAAAGAGTCTCAGTCGCCCGGCCAAAGGCCAAGCGGGTCACTCGTACAGCTTTTCCTGTTTACTCCCTCGAGCGAGCAACACCGCGCCGACGAGGGCTACCAACAGCAACAGCGACGCAATCTCGAATGGCAGAGCGGCCTGCCTGTAGAGGGCCTCGCCGACGTTCTGCGTATCCTGTGATATGAATCCCGAGCCGGAAGCGCTGGCCTCGCCCTTGTCCGCTGTCTGCACCTGAGAAGCATCTGCCGGTCGAAACGCCTGCTGAGCAGGGCTCATCGCGAAATAAAACGAGACCGCCAGGAACAGCGCGAGCACGACCGCCGGCCAGGTCTGGCCCGTGTACAACTTCACCCGCGCTTCTTCTTCTGCTCGTGTTTGCACGAGCATGATCACAAACAGGAACAACACCATCACGCCGCCGACGTAGACCAATATCTGTACGCCCGCCACAAACTCTGCTCGCAACAGAATGAACAGCAGGGCTACGTTGACCAACGCTGCAATCAGGAAGAGAGCGGAGTGCACAGCAAGCCGAGCAGTCACCACGAACACTCCCATTATCAGAGTCATGAAGGCCAGCACATAGAAGAGCACCGCTTCCCAGCCGTGTAGTTGCATTTACGTTGTCCTTTGTCATTCGTCACTTGTCATTTGCTTCCCTTTCAGTAAGCAGTTGGCTAATGCTGGTGACCAATGACTAATGACCAATGACCAATGACCAAAACTACTTCTTATAGCGGACGTAATTGATGCCCTTTTCGAGCATCTCGCGGTCCCAGCGAAATCCGGACCGGTGATAGACCGCAAGCTCGAAGCTCTGCGTCAACTCGAGGCAGTCGGTTGGGCAGGCTTCTACGCAAAGGTTGCAGAACATGCAGCGCGACGTGTCGAAGATGAATGTCGTTAGCACCTTCTTCTTGTTTACCTTTTCTCCGTCGCGCACTTCGCGGCGGATGGAACCTACGTCGATACAGTCGACCGGGCAGGCCAGGGCGCACAGGTCGCAGGCGATGCAAAGCGTTCCGCCGGTCTCGGGATCAAGGTTCAAGCGCGGCGCCCCTCGGAACCTCTCAGAAACTCGGGCCGCCTCGAGCGGATACTGCTCGGTGTAGATCGCCTGAAGCGGATTGCCGCCGTCGCGAGCTTCAAACAAAGCGCGCCTGTTGTAGTTGAACGTCAACGCGAGCCCCTTGATCAAATCTAACAAGAAGAGTCGCTTTATAACCTGGCCCAGGGTTCGCTTCTGTGTTGCTGCTGACATGTATGCCACCTATGTAGAGATCCGGTATTGATTATCGATTATCAGTATAGCATCCCACTCTACTCCGCGGGCTGCGGCTCGGGCCGCTTATCCAAACGCTCGCGCCGGAGCTGAATCTGCAGCTGCCGTTGCTCATGTAGATTAAAGTCCCGAGAGCGCCGGTTGATCGCTGCGAGCAGGGCCCAGACGATAGGGATCGTTATCGCGAAGCCTGTGGCGATAAAGTAGGCTTTGCCCCACCCAGTCGGAACCAACCGCGGGCGGGCCGCAGTCGAAAACATTAGATTGTCAAATAGTCCACCCTGACCCTTCGGCAAGGCCACGACATACCAGATGCCGGTCAACACTATGTTGGCGAGTCCAGCCGGTATCATCCACTTCCACCCCAACTCCATCAACTGGTCATATCTATAGCGCGGCCACGTCCAGCGGAACCACATATAGGCATAGATCAACGCGAACACCTTAGCCGCGAATACCAGAACGCTCACCAGCACAAACGCAGTCTGGTTCTTTATCGAGTCGAGCCAGGGGAAATACCACCCGCCGAGGAAGAGAGTCACCGCGACCGCCGAGGTGACAATCATCGCGGTATATTCGGCCATGAAGAAGAGCGCCCAGCGGAAGCCGGAATACTCGGTGTGATAACCTGCGACCAGTTCAGACTCCGCCTCAGGCAGATCGAAGGGCGCCCGGTTAGTCTCTCCCAACGCGCTGATCAGATAGATCATGAAGCCGAGCGGCTGGAAGAAGACGTACCAGATGCCATCGGCTCGCTGCGCTTCAACGATCCCGGACATCGACAAAGTCTTTGCAAACATCAACGCCCCGATGATCGAAAGACCCATGCCGACTTCATAGCTCACCATTTGGGCAGACGAGCGCAACGCCCCAAGCAGCGCGTACTTAGAGTTCGACGACCAGCCCGCCAGCACCAGCCCGAGCACGCTGACCGAAGAGACGCTCAGCACAAAAAGGAGTCCTATGTTGATGTTGGAAATCGTTGCCCATGCGGCGCCCCACGGAACGACGGAGAGCACCACCAGACTTGCCACCACTGATATGATCGGGGCGATCATAAAGACAGCGCGGTCGGCTTTGATCGGAATAATGTCTTCTTTCAACAGGAGCTTGAGTCCGTCCGCCGCCGGTTGAAGCAGTCCCCACGGCCCGACGCGCATCGGACCGAGACGAGCCTGCATGAAGGCCGATACCTTGCGCTCGAGGTAGACCAGATAGGCAACTATAGTGAGAACGAGGAAGAGTACGACCACTATCTGGATTACCGGCCATATGACGTAGTCGGTCCAGAATTGATCGGGCCGGTGCCAGCTCAACTTCCTGGCAGCCCAGTCCACCAGATCTCTCACCCAGGCGGGCGGCGCCAGCATCAGTGTAGTCAACATCTCGGGGATGTTCCTCAAGGTTTGCAAGATCCTATCTATCGACTTCGCCGAGCACGATATCGATCGTTCCTATCAGGGCAACCACGTCCGCGACCAGGTGCC
>JBGPFL010000258.1:0-6776 GCA_041483295.1 Blastocatellia bacterium
AGTCGAATATCAAAGCAGAAACGCTGAGCTTGGCCATCGTGCCGCCCATCGCTTCCTTCACCACGCGATAGACGCCGCCACGCGTGAACATCGACGACGACTCGATGTAGAGAGCGCGAACCGCGTAGCTGAACAACATCACCGCCAGTATGAACCAGGGCGCCGACTTGCCGACCGCATCCTCCGCTATGCCGCCCACATAAAAGGCTGAAGAGCCAAGGTCATTCAAGACGATGGCCGCCGCCCGCCAAAACGAAATAAACGAGAGCATTACTGACGTGGCGATGACGACTCTAACGCGTGTTTGAGTTGTTGGTCTGTCCATTTGCTCGGATGATTGTGCCTCAGCGTCGGATGGTTGTGCCCTCAGCGATGGTGGATAGTGATGGCATGAGGATCGAACTCATAAAGATTGGGATCGCCTGTCTGGTATGGGATAGCATACCCCCGCTCCAATTGTTGTCAAGCTGGTGATGCGTGATGCGTGATGCGTGACGCGTGATGCGTGATCCATCGCGCGGCTGCGCCGGCGGCGTCCAGGGGACCGTGGTACACGCGCCCATCACAAATCAGCATCACGCATCACGAGTCACGCGTTGTGGCGCATGGTATAGTTCGACTGATGGCCTATCAGGAGATAAGCTCGAGGCTCTCAGTCGGGGAGTTGGAGGGCCATAAGAATGGCCGCGAAGAGGCCGACAGCCTGGATATCTGTTTTGTGCTTGTTGCGCCTCTTCGTGACTCTTGGTCCGGAGCCAAAGCTCCAAATCTCGATCTATGCTCGTAGAGAAGATAACCAGCCGGCAGAACCCTTTGGTCAAGCGCTTTCGTCGAGTGCGCGCGGGGGCCGAACATCACCTGCTGTTTCTCGAAGGAGCGCGCCTCATCGAAGACGCGATCAAAGCGGGCGTTCACTTTGAAAGCATCGCGTTCACTTCAGCCCTCGAGGCTACGGCCCGCGGACTGGCGCTGATGGACACGCTTCAAAACGTACCGTGTCGCGGCGCCCACCTGAGCCAGCAGGTTATGGAAGCAATCGCAGATACAGAAAGCCCGCAGGGCGTCGTCGCCCTGGTCAACAGGCCGTCATACGATATCGAGGATGTCCTTGCGGTCGAGCCCCAACTGGTCGTCATAGCAGACCAATTGCAGGACCCGGGCAACCTTGGCAACCTTGTTCGCACAGCCGAAGCGGCAGGCGCAAACGGACTCATCACAACGCGCTACACGGTCGACCCTTACAACCACAAATCGCTCCGCGCCTCCATGGGAGCCGCGCTTCGCCTCCCGATCGCCAACGGCCTCGCGGCCCGTGAGATTGCTGAGCTTTGTAAGAAGCGCGACGTGAAGCTGATAGCCTCGAGCGCGGCGGCGCCTGACCCGAGAAGTACGATCGAGGACGCCGCGCTGGTTAAGATCGTCCGAACTTTCACCGAAGCGAATTTCAAACGCCCTGTTGCCGTGATCTTCGGGCGAGAAGCGAGCGGCGTGTCCCAGGATGTATCTTCGCTCGCCGATGAACTGATACACATACCGATGGCTCCGGGAGTCGAGTCGCTGAATGTCGCTGCTGCCGGAGCGATAATTCTTTATGAAGCTGCCCGTCAGCGGGGCTTTGCCTTAACAAGAGGTGAAGGGTGAAGCGGCCGTCCCAACGAGTATCTCTGTATCTTCAGTCCGAAATCGACCGCGGATCCTTTCCCGGAGCCCAGTATCTTATCGGCCAGGCAGGCGAGGTGATCGCCGCTGACGCGCTCGGTTGGGCGGTCGTCGAACCTGAGCGCATAGCCGCGGACCTCGACACGATATACGACCTTGCGTCGCTCACTAAACCTCTTGTCACCGCGTTACTGGCGGTCAAGCTATACGAGCGCGGTCTGATCGAACTGGATGCGTTAGTGGGCGACTACCTGATCGACTACGCCAAAGCGGCGGCCGGCTCCAGTGAAAAAGAACAGATAACACTGCGGCAGCTTCTCACGCACACATCGGGTCTGCCGCCGTGGCGTCCGCTCTATCTGGAGGCCCAAAGCGCTGCGGATGTGCCTCACACGATAGCCCGCGTGCCGTCGGGGCTGACGCACGGTTCGACCGCGAGGGCTGTTGTCTACAGCGATCTGAACTATATTCTGCTCGGTTGCGTAATCGAACGGGTTGCCGGTCAGAGCCTCCGCGATTTGATTCGCACCGAGGTACTCGACCCGCTTGGCCTCAAACGAACTATGTTCAATCCGCCGCTCGACCTCAAACGCGAGACGGCCGCGACGGAGCGGGGACAAGCATACGAGATGGCTGCGATTGTTAGGGCGGTCGAAGCCGGCTCAGTCAGTCGTCCGAAGCGAGCGGCTGCCGATCCAGGCGCCGTCGATGATGATATTGTGTCGCTGTTGTCGCGCTTCCCGGCAAGAGCATCTGAAGACGGAGTTGAAGTCGCGCCCATATCTCCCCATCCGCTGCGCCGGACTGAGGTGATCTGGGGAGAAGTTCACGATGGCAACGCTTATTTCCTCGGTGGCGCGGCGGGCCACGCAGGGTTGTTTTCGACGGCGCGAGAAGTTTTCATTCTTGCGAATCAGTTCTTGCCCAGGAGCCAACTGTTCGACCGCGACTCGCTCTCTCTGTTCAGTCACAACCTGACCGGCGAATGCGCGAGCGCGAGGTCGATAGGGTGGATACTGGCGTCGACTCCTGATTGCTCTGCCGGGCCGGCACTTGGGCCACAAGCCTTCGGACACACGGGCTTCACCGGGACGAGCGTATGGATCGACCCGCTCTCGAGCCGTGTCTTTGTGCTGCTGACAAATCGCATACATCCCGAGGTTGGAAAGATCGAGATGAAGGAGCCCCGGCAGCGCTTCCATTCGATCGGCGTCGAGGACTGCTTTGGTGGGTAGTTGCCGGTTCTTTGAATCAGGAACTATAGTGAGACCATAGGTTTTGTGTGAGGCAATTTCTTGTCGGAAGGAATGAGCCCATCGCGGACGGGAACAGGCTTTTCATTTGCACTGTCAGTAGCCTGGCTGCGTTACATGGTACAGGACACCCGTGCTTAGGACGATAAACAGCTACATCGAAAGCCCAATCGACGGCGCCCTCCCCGCCTCGCTTGGGTCGGGATTCATCCGCGACCGGCGGTTTCTTCAACTACTGGTGGTCTCAATAGCAGGACATCTTCTGGTATGTGCAGTCGCCGTCAACCTCGATATATGGGTGAGTCGGCACCGGTGGACCCGCGCTGAACACCGCGGCGAATTGGTGAAGCTGATTGATCTCGCGGTGCCTACCGACCGAACTCCCGAACTGCGCCGCGCTCCCGATCCAATCGAACGAGCCGACTTGAGCCGGTTTCAATATGACCCTGAGCATGGCGATGACGTCAATTTGGTCTCGCGGTCTCCGAAACCAACGATTGCACGCGGAAGTGGATTGAAGCTTCCGGCTGCGAAGCAGGTCGAAGATCATTTGAAAACGTCGTCGCGCGGCGGGGAGGAAGGCGATCGAATCTCAGAGGGGCGCCGAACGCCTCCCCTCACTCAGCCCGTTGCAGGCGCAACCATTCCCAAACCGGAAGCGCAAGTGGTCGGCCAGGCGCCCATTCCGCAGGGATCGGCGCCGCCTCC
Source organism: Blastocatellia bacterium (assembly GCA_041483295.1). Taxonomy (GTDB): domain Bacteria; phylum Acidobacteriota; class Blastocatellia; order UBA7656; family UBA7656; genus DASYSA01. The sequence continues at coordinate 3,621 of JBGPFL010000258.1, forward strand.
CAAAGCAAGCAACTCGGGGCCGGCGGTGGGCCCGCAGCCTGGCGCTCAGGGCTCGGCTCGCGGAGACGGAACCGAGACGACGTTATTGGGACTTGAAAATGTGCAGGCTCAATTCAGGGCCTACGTTCGCGCGAAGATCAGGCAAGTGAATGAGAAGATCATGCCGCGAACATGGATAGCCGAAGTACTCAACAAGAAGGTCTCGGCCGACTTCGAAGTGCGGCTCGATCGGAGCGGGCGACTGGTATCGGCGCGCAGGGTCAGGTCCACAGGTTACCCGCGCCTTGACGACGTTGCCAACGACGCTATATACATGGCTAGCCCCTTTGAGGGATTCCCTCCTGATGCAGGCGACGTAATAGTTCTGACAGTCACGGTCTCCTACACGCCCTGGCGGTAACCGCTATGCGCACATTGATGGCACGCTCGAAGTTCTGGCGCAGGCTGCCGGCTTGTGTCGCCACGGCTACACTATGCCTTTCAACCTTACCCCACCCCGCTTTCGGGAACCGGCCCTGCGATGAACAGGAGAATCGCCCCCGCAGAGTTGACGACCAAAGAGCAGAGTACGGCGACGAGGGTCCGTTCATACGCGTTGGCCTTATGACGGATGTGACCGGTGTGACCCTCAGCTCTTCCTTCAAGCTGACCGTCCGACGCTGGGCCGGTGACGACGACAACGCTCCAACGATCCTCGCAGGGCAGATGCGCGTCGAAGTGAGCCACAGTCGAGTGCGGGAGAACCAGCAAGTGTACCGGGTAGAGGTGGCGGCGGTCTCAGACCCGCGGCGCGCAGGCAAGATCACGGAAGAGATAAGGAAGAAGTTTGATGAGCCGTCGTCGACCATTTATGACGACGAGTCTGAGAAGCACCGCGTTTTGATTGGCCGCTTCGCAACCAGGAACCAGGCAACCGAGATGGTCGATCGACTCCGTCGCGCCGGTTATTCGGAAGCGCGAATTGCCGGCCAGCCAACACAGGTCCCGCGCTACTCGGAGGCGACTCCAGCTTCGAGTCAACAGGTCAGCCGTGCCGCGAAGACTCGCTCGGTTGATGCCAGCCCCGCCGGTAAGGCTGAGACTGGTTCGAGCGCCGGCCTCGTCGCATTCGAAGCCAACAAGCTGATCACATCGAGTGAGAGTCTGCTGGTGGTCGGAACCGCACAACCAGGAGTTGAAGCGACTAAAGCGGTGCGAGGGGCTCAAGACCCCTCGCTCCGGCGCGTACCACCTCACCCGATTCCCACTGTGCGCCTAGCCAATCGAGACTATCGCGGCGAGATACATCTGGTACTGACCTCGCGCGGGAAGATCAACGTCGTCAACGTGCTCCCGCTCGAACAGTATTTGCGCGGGGTAGTCCCCCTGGAGCTTTCTCCTTCTTCATATCCTGAGATCGAAGCGCTCAAAGCCCAGGCGATCGCCGCCCGGTCTTACGCGTTGTCGACTCGCGGCCGCTTCACTAGAGAAGGCTTCGACCTCTATGACGATGCGCGGTCACAGATCTATGGGGGCCTCAGCGCGGAGCAACCGCTCACCAATCGCGCGGTGGAAGAGACTCGGGGCATGGTTGCGGTCTACCCGAATGAGGATGGCCGTCTCGTTCCAATCGAAGCGCTCTACACCTCAAACTGCGGAGGGCACACCGAGAACAACGAGGCGGTCTTCCTGACGAAGGCCGTGCCATACTTGAGAGGAGTTGAATGCAGACCCGACAGTGGCTCCTCCAGTGATCGCCAAATAGTATCGGCCGCCTCAGTCGAGCCCATGGTTGGATCGGATGGACGCTCGAAGGCGCGAGACGTGTCGCTTCTCCAGGCGACTGGATTCCTTCTACCTCGCCCGGTAACTCTCCAATACTTGCGCGCGCCCGCGGCCGACACTGAGTTACAGAGTTGGACGGCTCACCTCGCCCGCTTGCTCGGGCGCGACAGGCCCAATCGCCCGCCTGCGGGCCGGCCGAAGCTGATCGAGTTCATTAGTATGGTTGCTTCCGCGCTCTACGGCGAGGGACACGCCCGATTGCTGCTGCCTGCCTCTGAGATCAATTACGTTTTATCCGGGCTCGTCCAGGACGAACTGCCCAGCGAGGCGCGTGCTGACACGGCGCTGCTTCTGAAGGACGGCCTGTTGCGACTGCCCGGCGAGGTTCGGCTCAACGGGCAGGTGACTCGCGAGTACGCGATTGAGACAGTGGCTCGCGCAATCTGTTTGAAGGCGCAAAGCGCGAATCCAAGAGCAGAAGCTCCGACCTCGAAGCTCACTGCAAGAGTCTACGATTCGATTGCACTTCCGGCAGAAAACAATCGCTTGCTGGTCCCAGCGGCCGCGCCTGCAAGAATCGAGGCGCGGTCCCAGCCTTTGCCATCCACCGCCCCGAATGCAAGCGCAATGAAGTCCGAGCTCTCTCGGACATCCAGCCGCGAGGCCCTGGCTCTGCGATTGGAGCTGGAATCCGGCGCGAAGTTATTTCGGCGGCTTGGAGGCGAGAGCTACGCGGCCGATCGGATCCCGTTACGAGGCGGGGAGCGCGTGAGATACCACGTGAACTCCGCCGGTCGAGTAGACTTCCTGGAAGCCGAGGCGGCTGACGCGGGGCCGAACGATCTGTTTGCAAACACGGCCCAGTGGCGTGAACGTCTTTCGGTGGATGAGGTGAAGCGGCGATTGGCGCGCTTTCACTTTGCGGTGGGCGAAGTCGAAGATTTGATACCGGTCGAGTACGGAGCTTCAAACCGCGTAGTTGAGATGAAGATCGTTGGGAGCGACCGCAGCCCCTCGCTTCGCGGGCAACAGGTCCGGAGCGCCCTCGGGTTAAAAGAGAGTCTGTTTGTCATCGAACGCGAACGCGACGAGCGGGACCGAATCACGGCGTTCGTCTTCGCGGGTCGGGGGTGGGGTCATGGAGTGGGGCTCTGTCAAACGGGCGCTTATGCTCTTGCGAAGGTAGGCTATTCCTATCAGCGTATTCTTCAGAAGTATTACACGGGAGTGAGAGTTCAGAAGGTTTACTAGCGACTCAATCACAGTGATAATGATGGACCAAAATGGTGTTCCGAATCCCACCAACGGCAGTTGGTGGATTGTTCAGATCCTGCCTACTCACGCGGACTGCCTTGGATCCCTGTTCGTTCATCTCTCGCGCTCGCCTCGCGG
>JBGPFL010000259.1:0-6753 GCA_041483295.1 Blastocatellia bacterium
AACTCCGCCGCGTAGCTGGTCAGCTTGAACATCAGGTTCACGCCCACGCTGAAGTTCGAGCCATAGACGAATCCGACGCCGGCTTCGTCCACCAGTCGACGAGCTTCTTCCACGCGGTCGTACCAGCCCGTTGTTCCCACGACCATCGAAAGCCCGGCGCTCGAAACCTTTCGGATGTTATCGATGACTTCCCCCGGTTCGGAAAAGTCTACGCACACGTCGCAGTCGCCAAGATCACCCCGCGAACCGGCTACGGGGTCGCTGATGCAAGCGACCTCGATACCCGCTCGAGCCGCGGCCTGCTCCACCATCTGTCCCATCTTTCCGTAGCCGAGTAGCGCGAGCTTCAAAACACACACTCCGTGTTCACCGACAGGCTTCGGACCTGAGCGCGTGAAGGCTGGTATATCACCGTTTCCAGTTGATCGCTGCCCTGGTGGAACTGATAGGCGACGCCGACATCGCTCACCAGATAGTAAGTGGTCGTAGTCATCTGCTCGACGCACCGCCTGAAACCCGGCGAGAGTTTTAGTTCGTCTTTCGACGACGGTTCGCCAGGCTTGAAATAGATCGTGAAGACCTTACCCACCATTGAGTGCGGCGCGCGATAGATCTTCGCCAGGCCTGGCGTGAGGAAATAAAAGGTCACTTCGCCGCCCTCGACTCGATAGGGACCAGTGCTCGCCGCGCCGGAAGAATCAAGCTCAACGCCGAGAACCCGCGCCACATCTTCCGGAGAAGACTGGAGCGGCACAATGCCGCGCCACGAGTTCTTAGGCTCGCTTGAACCGGCATAATGCGCTCCGCCGGGGTGTCCCAGCGCCAGCCCCGAGATCAGTAAGATATGAAAAAGAACAGCACGCTTATTTACCATTGTCACTGAAAGATGCTCGACTTCCTGGGCCTTAGATTAGACCACTATATTACGCGAACGAAATCCGAAGGGCCATACCAAGGAGTCGTTTCGAGTTTCGGGTTTCGGGTTTCGGGTTTCACGTCTATCGTCTTTCGTTCGTCTGGGTTTCGTAAACCCGAAACTCGAAACCCGAAACTCGAAACGTGAAACGAGAGACGTTCCTTCATTGTCCTTGCGCACGATCACGGCAGGGGCTACGGTAGGAACTGCATGACCAGCAGGCGAGTTGTGATACCAGGTGGCAGCGGTTTCTTGGGTCAGTCCCTCAGCGATCACCTTGTGGGGAAAGGGTACCAGGTCGTGATGCTGAGCCGCTCGCCCACGGTCAACCCGGGTCGTGCACAGGAGGAGGCCTGGGACGGGAAGACACTCGGAGCGTGGTCGAGGTTGCTCGACGGCGCCGAGGCCGTGGTCAACCTCGCGGGCAAGAGCGTGAATTGCCGCTACACCCCCGCAAATCGCAAGGAGATAATCGACTCGCGCATCGATTCTGTGAGGGCGATAGGTGAGGCAATCTCTAAATGTGAGACGCCTCCGCGTGTGTGGGTCCAGGCCGGATCGCTCGCGATATACGGCGACACAGGTGATCGAATCTGCGCCGAGAGCGCGCCCTATGGCGCAGGCTTTCCGGTTGAGACCTGCGTGCTTTGGGAGCAGGCCTTCGACGAAGCTCAAACCCCGAGCACGCGAAAGGTCCTGCTGAGGATCGGCTTTGCGCTCGGCAGCGGAGGCGGCGCGATGGATCCCCTTATGAACCTTGCGAAGCTCTTTCTGGGCGGGACGACCGGCAACGGCAAACAATACATTAGCTGGTTGCACGTGCGAGATCTGAATCGGATGTTCGAGTGGGCTATCGAGCGCGACCACATCGAGGGCGTGTTCAATGCTACAGGTCCGACTCCGGTGACCAATGCTGAATTCATGCGGGAGTTGCGCCGTGCGCTCCATCGGCCTTGGAGTCCTCCCGTTCCCGAGTGGGCAGTGAGGGTGGGCGCGCGGTTGATGGGGACCGAAGCGGAGCTCGCGCTTCACGGGCGAAGGTGCCTGCCGAAGCGGTTCCTGGATGAAGGCTTTGTGTTCGAGCATCCGGATTTGAAGCCGGCATTCCAGGAGCTGTTAGCACGATGAACCGGAAGGGCCTGAACTCGCTTTAGCAAACCTCTGCGGTGAACCAGACTTGAAGCTCTCACAAATGCGTCTGCGGTGAACGTTTCGCGACGGGGAACGCGTGGAGGCCGCGAAAGCTTGACGGACCCCCACGCATTCCGGCCATGTTTGGAAAGACCGTGGATCGTGCTATCTTTTGAATCGGACGTGGAAATGGTGAGGACGGAGTAGTGCTTTGATTGACGGTCGCAATACTAGTTCGATTCCCAAACTCGAGGAAGTGAGTTATATGTCGACAGCAAAAGAGGAAATGACAAGAATAATTCAAGAGCAGCCCGACGATAGCTCGTATGATGAGATTCTCCGGGAGCTCGCATTCTCAAGAATGATTGAACGCGGCCTGGAGGATTCTTTAGCGGGTCGGACGATTAGCGATGAAGAAATGAGAAAGAGAATCACCGAATGGCGGAAGTGAACTGGACCGCCGAGGCCCAGCGCTGGTTGCGAGACATCTACGACTACATCGCTGCGGACAATGTCGACGCCGCGCTAAGAGTAGTTCTGGGTATCACGAGAAAGCTCAGTTGCTGCGACGGTTTCCGGAGTTGGGATATGTATACACCGCGAACCAGCGATATCGCATACGCATTTTGTTGCACGGCCACTACCGGATTGGCTATGTCATCAAGGCGGACGGCAACATCGACATACTTGGGATTTTCCACGGGTCGCTCGATATTGATCGCTACTTGTGAATCTGTCTTACCGTAAGTGAAATCTTTTCTCCCCTCCGACATTGAAGTCCGAAAACGGCCAGCTTTCCAAACCAACATTCCGTATACTTGCCCTATGAACCTCGACCGTAAGCTCTGCTATCTCGCAGCCAGGAGCCGCGATGCGCGATTCGACGGGAAATTCTTCATTGCCGTCGTGACAACCGGAGTCTACTGCAGGCCGGTCTGTCCCGCGCCCACTCCGCGACTCGAAAATGTGCGCTTCGTAGCCTGTGCCGCCGCCGCCGAAGAAGCCGGCTTCCGGCCTTGTCTGCGCTGTCGCCCCGAGACTTCTCCAGGCACTCCGGCGTGGCTCGGGGCATCGGCAACAGTCTCTCGCGCGCTCAGACTCATATCCGAAGGCGCCCTCGACGACGCAAGCGTCGAAGACCTGGCCGAACGACTCGGAATAGGAGAGCGCCACCTGAGGCGACTCTTCATCGAACATCTCGGAGCTTCTCCGGTCGCCGTCGCTCAAACTCGCCGCACCCACTTCGCAAAGAAATTGATCGATGAGACTTTGCTGCCGATCTCTGAGGTGGCTTACTCCTCCGGCTTCGCGAGCCTTCGGCGGTTCAATGATGCTTTCCGAAAAGCCTATGGCAGGTCGCCGAGCGAATGGCGTAAGGGCAAGGCCAAGACCAACGGGTCCTCCGGAGAGTCTCGACTCTCCCTGAAACTCTCCTATCGCGCTCCGTTCGATTGGTTGTCGCTGGTTCGATTCCTTCGCGCTCGCGCGATTCCAGGCGTCGAGTCGGTTGACGACTCGGTATACCGGCGAACAGTGAAGATCGGCGAAGCGACGGGCACTATCGAAGTACGCCCGGTAGAAGGGCAGAGATACTTGCTCCTATCCGTTCCGCCAGAGTTGTCGAGAGCGCTGGCTCTGATCGCCGAGCGAGTCAGGCGTCTGTTCGATCTGAAAGCTGATCCGGCTGAGATCAGCGGCCATCTTGCAAACGACCCGAGCCTGACGGCAGCGGTCGAGGGCTATCCCGGCCTGCGCGTGCCGGGTACGTGGGACGCTTTTGAGATCGGCGTCCGGGCGATACTCGGCCAGCAAGTGAGCGTGAGCGCCGCGACGACGCTCAGCGGAAGATTGGTTGAGGCTTATGGCACTGCGCTTCCATGTGACCCCCAGAACGGCCTCCTGTGGCTGTTTCCAAGTCCGGAGCGTTTGAGCATGGCGAGCCTGAGTAAGGTAGGTCTGCCTTCAAGACGGGCCGATGCGATCCGCCAATTCGCAAGAGCCGTTCATCGAGGGAAGGTAGATCTCACCTCTTCTTCGGGCCTGGAAGCAACGATCGAGGGGCTGACTTCGCTGCCGGGAATTGGGCCGTGGACGGCGCACTACATTGCTATGCGCGCGCTGGGCGAGCCGGATGCGTTTCCGTCGAGCGACCTGATCTTGCGCCGCGCCGCAGCAAACAGACCGGGTCAGACAATCTCAGAAGCCGAGCTGATCGAGAGAGCCGAAGCGTGGCGGCCCTGGCGCGCATACGCCGCCCTGTATCTTTGGACCGGCTACGCGAATCTCAAAAGGAGTTGAACAGATATGAGCGATCATGCGATGAGGTATACATACCTGGAGAGTCCGGTAGGAAGACTGCTGCTTGCCGGCAATTCGGAGGGACTGTCCGAGATTCGCTTCATGGAGGGTAGGCACGCGACACTGCCCGAGGAGTCCTGGCTTGTGGATGACAAAGCATTCCGTGAAGCCGCCTCGCAGCTTCGGGCCTACTTTGCTGGCAAGCTGTGCGAGTTCAATCTGCCGCTCATTCCCAGGGGCACGCAATTCCAGCTTCAAGTCTGGAGCGCCCTCCGAGAAATACCGTATGGAAAGACTATCTCGTACGCCGAGCTTGCGCGAAGGATCGGCAAGCCGAAAGCTGTGCGGGCAGTTGGAGCAGCGAACGGGAAGAATCCGTTGGCGATTGTAATACCGTGTCATCGAGTGATCGGAAGCGACGGATCGTTGACCGGCTATGGCGGCGGAATGCGAAACAAGGAATACCTGCTTGCGCTCGAGGGAAGCGGAACCTTCAGCTTGATGCAGGAGGGTGGTTTGGCTGCCGGCGCTTAGGGGTTTATGGTTTCGGGTTTTTGGTTTATGGTTGGTTCTTGGTTGTTGGTTTCTCTGGACCAGAAACCATAAGCCATAAACCACAAACCAGAAACCAGAGACCATCGGGAGGTGCGCGCAAGTGAAAGCTATCGTGATCGAGAAGACCGGCGGACCCGAGGTATTGACCTATAAGGATACCGCGACGCCTTCGCCAAAGTCCGGAGAAGCTCTAGTCAAGATTTCTGCAATCGGGGTCAACTTCATCGACGTCTATCATCGAATCGGGCTCTATGCGCAGCCTCTTCCCTTCATTCCAGGAATGGAGGCGGCGGGGACCGTCGAGACGGTTGGGCCGGATGTGGAGGACCTGGCGGCCGGGGACAGGGTTGCTTATGCGATGATGGCCGGTTCCTACGCCGAGTACGCTGTTGTTCCAGCGTCCAGACTCGTTCGCATTCCCGACGGCATCGACATGCAGATGGCTGCCGCTGCGATGCTCCAGGGGATGACGGCTCACTACTTGACGACTTCGACCTATCAACTCAAGAGCGGGCATACCGCTTTGGTTCACGCGGCCGCCGGTGGAGTGGGGCTCCTGTTGATTCAGATGGCCAAGCGCGTGCGCGCACGGGTGATCGGCACAGTTTCAACCGAGGCAAAGGCTGCGCTCGCCCGCGAAGCCGGCGCCGACGAAGTGATACTCTACACCGAGCAGGACTTCGAGGCAGAAACGAGGAAGTTAACCGACGGGCGCGGCGTGCAGGTGGTTTACGACTCAGTAGGCAAGGACACTTTTCTGAAGAGTCTCAACTGCATTGCGCCTCGTGGGATGCTTGCGCTGTTCGGCGCGTCGAGCGGGCCGGTGCCGCCGTTCGATCCCGGGCTGCTTGCTCAAAAGGGATCGCTCTTCTTGACGAGGCCGACGCTGGCGCACTATGCGGCAACGCGCGATGAGCTGCTCTGGCGCGCTGGAGAGGTGCTTGGCTGGGCGCGATCAGGCGAGTTGAAGCTGCGAATCGAGAAGACCTTTCCGCTGGCCGAAGCTTCGGAGGCGCACCGGGAACTCGAAGGAAGAAGAACAACCGGAAAAGTGCTGCTGATTCCATGAAACACGCCCGCGTCGACGAGTTTATCGAGACCGGCGTGCTCGAGTAACGCATGTAGATAGGGGAACATGAGAAGAGAACCTCGGGACTGCGTTCGGTTCTTTGCTCGTTCGCCAAAGCTCTGCCTTTGTAAGTTCCTTCCGTGACCAGGATTGTTCAAGTGCACGTCGAGATCCGAAAACGACTGGTCTATTTGAGTGCGGGAGCCCTGACGGTTCTCATAGCAGTAATCTTCCTGAGTCGCCTCGGTTCGCGCGAGAATCTCGCCGTTTTCATGGTTGAGCCCACGAGGATAGGCTTCCAGTTCTTTCTCGTTGATCAAGAGTGCTCTGAGGACGACGGACCTTGGCACGCAATCTACAAATCCTCCGACGGCGTTCGCATATTCGCGAAGGGAGCTACGCACGTTTCGCTCTCTGAAGCGGAGAACGATCTCAAGAAAGAGCTTGTGGGCGCGGCAAAGATACTAGACCGAGTTACAAGATATGATGGTAAGCGGCAAAAGGGTTGGCAAAGAGTCGTCGCGATGAAGGGCGCTAAAGAAGCGGGGCAGCCCCTAATATCCATAATGGGTACAGATGGGAGGACGTTCTACTCAATAGAATCAACTTCCATGAGTCATCTTCTTGAGTTTGACCGAAGAGGCATCAAGAGTTGTTTCCGTTCCAGGGTATTCTGGTAACGGGCACAGGTTGACACTATGATGCACCCGCGGGCACCGAGCTTCGGTCAATGAATCCCCTGGACCATCTCGCCCACTGCCGCAGCGATCGAGAGACACGATGT
>JBGPFL010000260.1:0-6745 GCA_041483295.1 Blastocatellia bacterium
CTGTTCTCTCGCGCGGTTGCTGCGGTCAACCCGATGAGCATCACCGCCAGGACTACCGAGCTGATCACCGACCGAACACCCATTGATCGCGACGCCCTCTCAGCCGCGGGCCGGTCCTTCGAAACTGACGCGACCCTGGCAACGCCGAGGGCGATCAGATAAGACCACCCGGCCACAGAAACATAGAGGTACCGATCGAAGACCAGATACTCGTCCGAGAGCTGCCGCAGGTCGAGCACCGGAAGCAAGGGCACAATCGACATCGCCAGAGCGTGCCACACCTCCCTGCTGATTCGCTTGCGATAGACGACCAACAGCGCCGCCGGCAGCGCTAACGCGATCGCCGGCAACAAGAACCTCGGCGACGTGAGGCTGGTTACGAAGCTCGTGAAGTAAACCACGCTCAGATCGACGGGCCAGATCAAGTGACACAGGTAGGTCCATACCACATAGGGCAGCGTATACAGGGTGTGAATGAGAGGGCCTTCATAGGTGCGACCTGTCTTCCATGTCAGCGCGCCAAGAGCCGCATACCGGGCTATCAGATACAGCATCACAACTCCAGCAAAAGCCAGCGCAAAACGTGCAGCGCTGACCAGTCTTGCGAGAATGCCGGGTCTGTCAGCGAGTCCTCCGCAGCTTGATTCGATCAGCTCGTAGGCGAACACCAGGGCGACCATGCTTAGCGCGGTCTCTTTTGAGAAGGTCGCGACCAGGAACAACAAAAGGGATACAGTCAGGTGCTTCCGCCCCGCCCCGAGCCGGTATCTCAGATAGAAATAGAATGACCAGAGAAAGAAAACACCAAACAACGGGTCTGTAATGCCGCTTATCCAACTGACCGACTCCACGTGGACTGGATAGATCGCAAACAGTGCCGACGCCAGCGCGGCCACGGCGTTCCTTCTCGAAATCAACAGCAGAACGTAGTAGACGCCGACTGAGCACAGAATGTGGAGAAAGAGACTGACCAGGTGCCAGCCCTGAGGCCACAGTCTGAACATCTGATATTCGGCAGTCAGCACTACGGTAAAGATCGGGCGATAGTAAGGCGGCGGGATGGCTGGTCTCAGAATCTCAGGCCGGTCGCGAAAGGACCACAGATGGGTCGTGAAAGCGCGCTCAACGTTGCTCCAAGACCGGATGTCGCGGTTGCCCACAACCTGGTCCAGGTCGTCAAATACGAAGTCGCCGGCTAACGAGTTGGCATAGGCAAGGAACGAGAGCACACAAACAGCGAGAACAACGCGGCCGGGATGCAGTCTCTCAATAAACCCAAGCAACCCGAGGTACTGGTCCTCACCAGATTCGTCTGGGCCCTGCGCACAAGCTTCCTTACGTGCAGAGTTTTTTTCTTCCATAGCGTCCGGCATCGTTTCTCGTTTCTCGTTTCTCGTTTCTCATTTCTCGTTTGCAGTCTGTGCGAGGCGGTTCTCTTTGTTCATAAACGAGAAACGAGAAACGATCATTTGCTCGCACTCTGGAGCCGATTCAGAGCCTCGGAGATCTTGTCGCTGAGATCCTGTGATTTCGACTGAGAGAGGCCTCGCTGAAGCTCCCCAATCGCATCGCCGGCCCGCCCGAGCTTCTCGTAGGACAGTCCCAGTTGGTAGTGGGCCTCAGCGTCCTCTGGCGCGCCCTGGAGGGCCAACTCAAACTCTCGCGCCGCTTCTGGATGTCTGCCCAGACGCTGGTAACAAAGGCCCAGGTTGAATCGAGTCTCGACTGCCTGTGGCTTAAGGTGGAGCGCCGCAAGGAATTGTTTCTCCGCCCCTTCGTAGTCGTTTATCCTAAAGTAAGTCGTGCCGAGATTGTTGAGCGATTCGAACATTGTCGGGTCAATCGCGATGGATTGCTTGAAGTTCGCGACGGCATTTTCGGTGTCCCCCACACCGTCATAAGCCTGGCCGAGGGCGTCAAGGAGGAACGGCTCATCGGAGGTGAGTTCCGCTGCGCGCAGGAGGCTCTGGAGCGCCTCAGGGTACCGCCTTAATTCCAACAGCGCGACTCCTGCATTGTAGTGGCCGCTCCAAAATTGCGGCCTGACGCGCGCCGCCTGCGACCATAACGAGTAACTATCGGCCCACTTCCTGTTCTCGCGCAGGGTTGCTGACGTCAACCCGATGAGCATCAGTGCCAGCACTGCCGAACTGATCACTGACCGGACACCCATTGATCGCGACCCCGTCTCAGCCGCGGGCCGGTCCTTTCCAACTAAAGAGAGCCTGGCAACGCCAACGGCGATCAGATAAGACCATCCCACCACTGAAATATAGAGGTAACGGTCGAACACCAGATAATCGACTGCGAGCTGACGCACGTCGAGGACCGGAAGCAAAGGCACAATCAACCACGCCAGAGCGTGCCACACCTGTCGGCTGATTCGCTTGCGATAGAAGACTAACAGAGATGCTGGCAGCGCTAACGCGATCGCCGGCAGCACGAAGCTCGGTGAAGTGACGCTGGTTATGAAGTTCGTGCCGTAAGCCACGCTCAGATTGACCGGCCAGATCAAGTGACATAGATAGAGCCATACAACGGAGGGCAGTGTATACAGCGTGTGAATAAGAGGGCCTTCATAGGAGCGAAGCGTCTTCCAGGTAAGTGCGCCAAGAGCCACATACCGGGCTATCAGATACACTACAGCAACGCCACCAAAAATCAGAGCGAAACGTGCCGCGCTGACCAGTCTTGCCAGAATGCCGGGTCTGTCAGCGAGTCCTCGGCAGCTTGATTCGATCAGCTCATAGGCGAACACCAGGGCGACCATGCTAAGCGCGGTCTCTTTTGAGAAGGTCGCCAACAAGTACAACAAAAGCGATACACCCAGGTGCTTCCGCTCCGCCCCGAGCCGGTATTTCAGATAGAAATGGAATGACCAGAGAAAGAAGACACCAAACAGAGGGTAATTAACCGCGCTTATCCAACTGACCGACTCCACGTGAATTGGATAGATCGCAAACAGTGTCGCAGTCAGCGCCGCCACGACGTTCCTTCTCGAAATCAACAGCAGAACGTAATAGACGCCAATCGAGCACAGAATGTGCAGCAAGAGACTGACCAGATGCCAGCCCTGAGGCCACGGTCCGAACATCTGATATTCGGCGGTCAGCACTACGGTGAAGATCGGGCGATAGAAAGGCGGCGGGGTGGAGTATCTCAGAGTCTCAGGACGGTCGCGAAAGGACCAGAGGTGGGTCGTGAAAGCGCGCTCAACATTGCTCCACGACCGGATGTCGCGGTTCGCGATAATCACGTCCAGGTCGTCAAGGACGAAGTCGCCGGCTAACGAGTTGGCATAGGCAAGGCATGAGAGCACACAAACAGCGAGAACAACGCGGCTGGGAGCCAGTCTCTCAATAAACCCAAGCAACCCGAGGCACCGGGCCACTCTCGATGCGTCTGGTCCCTCTGCACAAGCTTCCTTCGTGGCAACTAGGTTGTCTCCGTCCGGAGCGTCCGGCCTCGCGCTTCCCACTCCAATATACCCCGCTAATCGAATGTCAATGCGCGGCCTGGGAGGCTGCGGAAAAACTGCTCTGTGCCATTAAGACACCAAGGCACGAAGGAGCACAAAGGTGTAAGGTGGCGCACTTATCAACTTAGGCGGCTTTGTGTCTTCGTGCCTTTAGGGCGAACCCGGTTTTTCAGCATCCTGCCAGGCCTCGCACCCTACGCTTAGAAGAGGGGCAATCGAAACTGACGAGTCAATATGCTCTCGACCCTACGGCCCCCTGAGCGGCAATTGCCTTCTCCAGCTGGTCGAGTCGCACTCTCCATTCATCTCCGCGAGGGCCGTCAGGATCAAGCTCGATTGCAGTGCGCAATTCATGGGCTGCCGCTTCCAGCCGCTTCTCCACGGCATAGGCGAATGAGAGATTGAAGTGTGCCATATCCTTGTTTGGCGTGAGTGACACTATGCGTTCAAATCGGGGCGTGGCCTCCCCCCAGCGCCCCAGACGTGCGTAAAGTAGCGCCGAATTGTTCAGCGCATCGATAATGTCGGGGTTAATGGCAAGCGCGCGGTTATACTCCTGAAGCGCACCTTCAAAGTCCTGTCTCCGCTCAGCCATTAGGCCCAATGCAATGCGTACAATTCGGGAATTAGGAGCAGACCTGGCGCTGTGGTTCCACAGTTCATCTTCGTTCTGCCAAGCGCGGTTCTGAACCGCTGTGACAACACCAAGCGCTAGCACTAACCCGACTGCTGCCGTTGTGAGGGCACGATCGGGCGGGCGCAGGCTGGAGGGCAGCCGAATTCGGCCTATCAGCGTTGCGGCTAGCAGACCCACGCCGAACATCGATAAGTAGAGGTACCGATCGTGAATGATCTCTTCGCTGGGGAACGATCGAGTGCTCAAGTGAGGCAAAAGAGGGAGCACAATCCAGATGATGCCGGCCTTCGATTCCGGTATCTTGCGCCAGCAGTACCATAGTGAGATTCCGATCGCACTAACAATTGCCAGTGGGAGCCAAAAAGATGTCAGCCCGAAAGAAGATACATATCCGACGCCATACTCGAAACCCAGATTGAAAGGAACCACTATGAGCTTTGCGTATTTGACGATTAGCAGAGGCAAAGTCCGAAGGTTATCTGTCAGAGTCAGGGAAGCGTCGTCCGGGAAATTCCCGTTCATACTCCGACCGAACAGCACTTTGAGCACGCTGTACCTTAACGCAAAGTATCCAATAGTGGTTAAGACGTAGGGCGCTAGTCGAAGCGCCGTTTTCCGGTCGAACCGAAAAGAGACTCGAAAAACGAAGAATTCGTACGCGCACACAATCAGCAGTAGAGCAAGGGCGCTCTCCTTTGTCAGGAGCGCCAGCGCGAATAGAAGCAGGGACGCCATCAGCGATCCCAGACCGGCGCGTTCGCGGTGGACCACATAGTAGTGGAAAGAAGCCAGCAGAAATATCGCGCTGAGAGGTCCAACCGATCCGCAGATCCACGCGACCGATTCAACTTGTACCGGATGCACGGCGAACACTGCGGCAGCAAACGCTGCCAGCAACCGACGCCTCTCGAGGGTAAGACCAGGCGCAGCTTGAAGAGCCTTTTCGGCGGTCAGAAATGCGGCGACCACTGTCATACCGTGCAATAGGACAGCCAGCAAATGCCACCCTGGAGCGCGCCGCCCCACAATCTCATACCCACTCATAAGGAACAGGCTGAATATCGGCCTATAGTAGGCGCTGTCGAGTTTGTCTCGAGCCAACTCCGGTCTGAGCGCCGCCCAAACGTCTCGCGTCAGCACCCGCTGCAGATTCTCCTCATCCCAGTGCCCGAGCGACTTGTTGTCGACGATCTGCCGATTGTCATCGTGCACGAACTCCCCCGACAATGACGTAAAGAAGGAAGCGATTACGAGAAGCAGGAGCAGAGGTATCAAGAGGCGCTTTGACGTAAAGTCATAGGGGCGAGCAGAAATTGACCGGGCACTCTGCGCCAGCGCAGCCTCCTCAACCACACCTGTCGAACGCGACGTGGCATCGATTGGGTCGCCCGTCGTTTCGTCTGATACATGCGCCATTCGGAGTCCCCACTAGATCTGTACGCCAACGGATGCTCGCTGGAAGGAACGATCCCGACGTCGCTTCGACCTGGATGGCTTGTACTGTTTGGGGGCTCCGCACCGGGCTTCCTGGTGCGATCTTAAGGTTTCAGGGCATGGCGGCTGAAGAGATCCAGAGGAACGGGGGGCAGTTGGGGGCCGGTCCCATTCGGCGTGACGGGCCACACTGGGTTAGGCTGCGTACGGGCCGGCGTGAGAGGTTCAATCAACCGCTGCAACGCCGGCCCTCTAGCACTCACTTGCCGATTTACTGGGCGAGCGGTAGGCCGTCCTTGGGCACTCGATCCTGAGGCGTCGACGTTGGGGGAGCGCCGCCCTCGACCTCGTATATCACCATCGACTCATTCGAGTAGAAAGACCGATTCCCGGTGCCGAAGGCCCCCACCCCTGTAGGCTTGGCCGTGGTGTCGAACATTGCCGGCATCCCTTCGGTGACGATTGGTGTCGAAGCGAAGCTATAACCGCCCTTAATCCCCGAGGCGATGTCTGAAGCTACGTTGCCCTGAGCGCCGAGCGCCGCAAGGTCGCCGAACTTTCCGCGCCCCTTTGTCACCGAGTACAGGACCTGCGCCGACCCGATATTCTTGACTTCGCTGAGCGCCGCCGTTTCGCGCGCTGCCTGCTGTGACTTGAGCAAACTCGGGATGGCTATTGCCGCAATGATGCCGATGATCGCCACAACGATCAGCAACTCGATCAGCGAGAAACCCCTCTGCTGTCTTCTGTTCATAGTCTCTCCTCAGCTCTATAGTGTGCGTCCCTTTGCGGGGGATAGCTTCGATGCTCTCTTGCGAAATCGAACGCGGCCCGTATCGGGCGGTTCCTTAATTTTCGAGCTGATGGCCGAGACTATAACACAAACGGGTGAGCCTCGAAAGGCTCACCCGTTTTTTAGATCATTGGAAGAATCCTGTTGTTACACCTGATTACTCCAATACTGACATTGTTGTGATTGCTCGCGATGGGAACGTGGCCTTACCAGCGGCGCCAGTGCCGTCCTGGTAAATGACGTAGGTTTCGTTCGATGCGAATCCTCTGTTGCCTGTGCCGAAGGTTCCGCTAGACTGGGGAACATCCTGGGTGTCGAAGTAGGATGGATTACTGCCGCTGGCGGCTATGCCCACACATGAGAAACTGTAACCACTCTTGGAGGCGGCGCCCAGGGTGGAGTC
>JBGPFL010000261.1:0-6741 GCA_041483295.1 Blastocatellia bacterium
AGCGAGGGGTGATTGCCGTAGATCCCGCCCTTAACCGGATTGCCGATCAGGAACATAGACCCGACCGTTCCGTGGTCAGTCCCAAACGATGCGTTCTCACCCGGACGGCGCCCAAACTCCGACCACTGCATCATCAGCAGCTTGTCGGCCAACCCGTGCTCGGTCATGTCGACGTGAAAGAGGTTCACCGCTTCTGAGAACCAGTTGAGCAGCACAGAGTGCTGGCCCGTGAGTTTGTTGGGCTGCCCATTCGGATGGGCGACTTGATCGGAGTGATGATCGAATCCGCCCATCTGCACGTAGATCAACCTGGCTTCGGGCATTGTCACCATGATCTGGGCCGCCATCTTCAGCCCTAAGGCCAGCGGATTGGACTCGGGGTAGCTGACCGAGGAGTTGTAACCGCTCACCGCTTTTTGAACGAGCTGGGCCCCTCTCACCGACTCGAACGCCGTCTTGTTGATTGAGCCTATGAAAGAGTCCGGCTGGAAGCCGCGGGATGCCGCCCCGTTGAAGGTGTTGATCTGATTGTTGTAGTCGCCCGGGTAATTCGGATCAGCTATGAAGTTGAAGAGTTGAAAGTTGATGATGTTCGGGACGACCGCGGTTTCGGCGAAGAAGGCCTTCGGCAGCTCTCCTCCTCCGAGGGCGGCCGCAGGCAGACCAGACGACCCAATCAGCGCAAGATCCGCGTACTTCCCCAACCAGCCTTTGCGGGCGAGCCCGCTCAAGTCGGCGGTGTGCCAGATGTCCATCGACAGAAAGTGTGAGAGGTTAGGATTCGGGTAACCTACGCCTTGCACGATCGCAACATTCCCCTGATCGTAGAGGTCCTTGATCTTGCCCATAGCGGGATTCAATGCGAACTGATCCGAGATGAGCATCGATCTCCCCTGCGCGTCGTGCAGTTCCGGCTCCGTGAACGACAGCATCGGCCGCAGCGCGTGGTAGCGGGAGTCCGCGTAGGGAATAAAGGTATTGAACCCATCGTTGCCGCCCGCCAGTTGTATGACCAGGAGCCTGTGGTCGCTGGGAGGTCCGGCGGATTGGGCCCGCGCTTCGCCGAGCCAGATCCGCGGCATCACCACGCCTACAGTGACCAGCCCTGCGCCTCGCTTGATGAATTGTCGTCTGGTCGTCGGCATAGCCCCTCCTAGTTGAGTTGAAACTCAGACAGGCACATTATCAGGTGGACCAACCCTCGCACCTTTTTGTCTATGGTCGCGTCGTCATTCGTGAATCCAACGACGTTGCCGCGATCGTCAGTCTGAAGATAGTCTCGGAACTGGCGAACCGTTTTGCCGTCGGTCTCGACCGGACCAAGCAGCGTGAGAAACTTCTGGACAGTTTTCTTGCCGCTGCCTTTGGTGTAGGCTTGGAGCTGATCGTTGCCTACCCAGAGGCCCGGCGCGTTCAGGTCGCGGGTGCGTCCGATCGTCAGCAGGTCCGCATAGGTGAACCGATTGAGCAGCGATGAGGTGTTGATCCAGCCGAGATTCAATTTCCACCCGGACACATCGGCCGGGTTGAGCAACTCCTGCCCGAGAAATGTCGATACGCTCCCCAGTATGTACGAGACCTGATCTCCCCGATCTCCCCTCCCGATCGCGCCCGGATTGTAGCGCGCCCCGAGCATGCGAATTGATCCGACGATCAATTCTACCGGCGATTTCACCAGGCCGAAGCGGGCCCGCTCGCCGAAGAACTCGTCCGAGACGAATATGGCGCGAAGGACGTCCTTGATCGAGTGGTTGCCGGCCATGTAAACATCGGCGAACTTCTCAATCGTCGCCTTGTCGGTGGAGGTGGAGTCGAGCGGATACACAAAGAACTCGAAGAACTTCTTCACCAGGAAGCGGGCGGTGGCGCGCCTTGCCGATATGATGCCTATGATGTCGTCGCCGGTGAAGTTTGCCGTCTGGCCATAGACGGTCTTGGCAGTACTATCGAACTCAGGGGGATTGACGAAGAAGCGGTAGTTGAAGCGATCGGGATCGGTTCGAGAGGGCCCGAAGAACTTCCAGCCAGTGAAGCATCGGGCGATCTCCTGGACGTCGGCTTCAGTGTAGGAAGGCGCTTCGGTAACGGCATCCTTGATTCCCATCGTGAACAGTTCCTGGAGTTCGCGAGCCCAGTTCTCGTTCGGCTTCCCGCGCACGCTGGTGATGCCATCGAGCCAGATGAGCATTGCGGGATCCTTTGCAACAGCGGCCAACAGTGAATCAAAACGGTCGAGCGCGTGGGCTCGGAGGGTCTGATTCTGAATGAACATGAAGATCTCCGGCACCTTCGAGGCGGCTGTCGCGAAGTGGTTGTGCCAGAAGAGAGTCATCTTCTCCTCGAAGGGGCGAGTGGTGTAGACCATCCGGGTGAACCACCACCGTTGGATCTCGGCGCGGTTGAACTTTGGGAAGTCATCCGGGTTGGAGAAATCGAAGCTTCTGTCCAGGAGGCTTTGCATTGCGCTGTTGTCGATCTGATTGTAGTTGAGCAGAAAGTCGACGGCGCTGCCGCGCTCTTTTGAAGCCAATTCTTCAATTTGGCTCGGGCTTCCGGCAAAACCCATGCGCCTGAGCAAGTGTGCTGCTTCCTCGTATGTCAGAATCGCCATGTACCGCACTCCCTCAGCGTGAACGCACTACTTCGTCGTTCCAGACTAGCTTTTGAGACCATTCCATCGATCGCACACGCGGTCATGGCCAGTCGCAACGACTCCAGGCCGCACAGCCCGTAGCTTGACCGCGAATCCCCGGGGGTAATACGCACTCGATCGGATAATGGAGGGAAAGACACCTGCAAAAATACACGACTGCACTGAAAGAAGTCCACGCCGGGACGAGGCAAAGAATTGATTTTTTCCTTGTGCGGATTTTCTCTTGCCCGCAAAGGCGGGCGTGGTGTATGCTGACAGGTTCCGAGAGAAGCCGAACTTTAGTTTCGAGGTTATCATCGACACAGATGGTGAGAGAGAGAAGGAGCATGATTATGACTGCTGTTGGAGCCTGCAAATCCTGGGAGCGGGCAAAGGAGACTAAGGACTTCTTGCGCGCCCGCTGCGAGGTTGACGGATTTGGCCGAGACTGCCGAGTGGCCGACCTCGACTCCAGGGGCTTGTTCGTCGAGAGTTTCGTTCCGGTCACGGCCGGGTCGATGGTGAAGTTGCATTTTCGTCTGCCGAACGGGCATGAGGTTTCGACGGCAGGCGTGGTCAAGCATCATGAGTTCAGCGTAGGTTTCGGCGTAGATTTCATCGATCTCTCTTCGAAGGATCGCGAGCAGATCGCAGGTTTTGCCGGGTGAACTCAACCCGGTTTCTGGTTTGTAGTTTATGGTTCTCGTTTCCTCTGCTCGGATAACCAGAAACCGCAAACCAGAGACCATAAACTACAAACCATGAACCAGGAAAGGGTGACCCGATGAGGGTCACCCTTTTGGTTTGGGGTCTCTGGTTCTTAGTTACCCGAGCAGAGGGAAACCTGAACCAGAGACCAGAAACCCCAAACCAGAAACCGGATCACTTCACGTCGTTCGGGGGCGGCTTTACCTCAACGTTGTTGCTGACCAGGGTCATGCCGGTAACTCGTTGCAGCTCAGCCAACGCTTTATTGAAGTCGGTCTGTGCGCGAACTTCGTCTGCCTGGGCGATGGCGAAATCGTTCTGTCGTTGGAGGACCAGGAAGTTAGATGACAGTCCCGCGCGAAACCGCTCCTGCTCCCCGTTGAGCTGAGCCTCCGCGGCTATGCGGCTGGCTTTTGCAGCCTCGTGCCTTTGCCGTGTGGCCTCGACAGCCTGCAACGCGTTCCTAACATCGATCTGAACCATCTGTACGAGCTGCCGCTGGCGGGCATCGAGCCTCCGGCTCTCGGCGAGCGAGCGGCCGAGATTACCCTCAACAGTGCGATTGCGCCAGGGGAAGCTGATCGATACACCAAACTGATAAATGGGAAAGTCGAAAGTACCGAGGTTGCGAAGCGCCTGGAAATAACCGCCCCGGAATCTCTCCTGAACCGTGCTTATAGGAAATGGCGAAGTGGGATCAACCACCTGCTGACTCGCCTTTCCCGCGGTGCCAGTGGTGGTAAAGAAGCCCACCAGATCGACCTGAGGCTTGAGCTGATTCTGATAGAACTTCTGGTTTATCTGATTCTGCTCCACCTGAAACCTCAACTGGTCAAGCTCCGGTCTGTTCTTAAGAGCGACGGTGGTGAGGTCTTCCAGGCTTAAGGTCGTCTGTCCCATCTGGGGCTCATCGAGTGGAACGATCTCCGAGTACCATATCTTGTCGTTCGGGTCCTTGATCATCCGCGCCTTCAGCGCATTTTCGGCGGTGGTGATCTGCTGGAGCGCGGAAATAACGGTTCCCTTTCGCGATTCGAGCGCGGCTTCGGTTGAGCGAAGTTCAATCGGAGCGAGGGTCCCTGCCTCGACCATCTTCTGGTTGTTCCCAAGCTGCGTGCGCGTCAGCTCAACCGAGTCGCGCGCCACTCGCTCATTCCTTATCGCAAAGACGAGGTCCCAGTAGGCCTGTTGAACCGAGCTGATGATGTTGATGACCATCTGCCTGAACTGGCTGTCGGAGATGTCCAATGAGCGTTTGGCCAACTGGATACTCTGTCGAAAGGAATCGATCTTGAAGTTGCGCATCAGCGGCTGGGTGACGCTCACCGAGAGCGCGGGGCTGTAGTTGGGGCTTAACCTGTCATTGGAGCTGTTTGATGAAGATCGTCTATTGTTGAAGTCGAGGCCCCACTTAGTGCCGGTGCGCTCAAGCATGTGGTCAAGTGAGAAGTTGTAAACCACCTGACGGCTCGTGAGTGATTCGGCGCCGCCACCGAGCTGAGTGACCGATGTGACCGGAACCGTCTGGCTCGTGTAGTTGATTGCCGAGCTGAGAAGCGGATCGTAAGCGCCTCGAGATCCAAAAAGAGAATACTGCGCCATTGAAACATCCTGGCGAGCCATCTCAATATCGAGGTTGTTTTTAAGAGCCAGCGCAATCGCGTTTTGCATCGTGAGCGACTCCTGTTGTCCCTCTTTGATGCCAACTCGTACCTTGGTCACTTCGGGCGACATAGCCAGCGGTTGAGTGATCAGGTTCTGAGGCTTCTGCTCCTGCTGCGAGGCGCTCGCTGCCGGCTTCGCATCCGTCTGCTGATCCTTCGGCGCTTCAGCCGAGGCGTTAGCAGACTTCTCCTGGGTCTTGGCGATCTGCTGGCGAGGGACTACTCCCTCCTGCGCAAACGCCGTCAGGGGCAGCGACCCGCTCAGCATGACTACAAGCGACGCCACCGCCAACACACAACTCGATCCGGACTCTCTTCGTGGAACTGAATTCATGATCTTCCTCTCGAAACAATATACAAAACACCAGTCCGGTTCGCGGACTCTGTTTGCAAGCAATACCGGGTTTTGTTGACCAATGCGTAGTACGACATCCTCGCGGGAGCCGTTTCATCTAATTCGCGCAAGATCAAAGTGTACACGCCTCGCCTGCAAATGACCAACACCGCAGGATCCAGGATCTGGAGGAGCTAAGTCCTAACTCCAAGATCCTGCTCCAAACAGTCAAGCTGCGTGCCATCGCGGCGGGTCTCCCCTAAAGCACTGGTAGTGGGGGTTGAAAATCGGAAGGCGTTCCCTTAGCGGGTTGTGAGTTTCCCACCTTTGGGAACGCCTTTTCCCGAAACCGCGAGAGGTCTCAGTCAAAACGACGGGTGCGATTGAAAGCGGAACTCGTCTGCAAGGATATACTCTTGAGTCCTTCGCTCCATGTAACTCAGCGTGCGACGATCTCTTGAACACCTTACTTCAGTGAGGTCCTGGAGTTTGGCCGTTCCAGCCCGGATCAATCCGGAACAACCCCGAACGGCCGGCGCCTAACCAGCGGCTGAGAATGGCCCGCCCGACTCGAACGCCCGGCTCCGAACCTCAACCTTGAGGCGCGCCCTCAAATTACATCCCAGAGCGATAGAACGGGTTTACTTGATCACCAGAGCGGTATCCATCCCTTTGAACTCGATACGGCTGATGGTGACCGAACCGTCGCCGGCGAGCCTGTAGATCACTGAGTTGTCGGCAGCCGGCGCTTTCAACTTTGTAGTCTCATATGAAGCTCTCACTACTTCACGCTTCCCGTGCAGGAAAATGAGCTCGCCTTCTTTTCCCTCGACAAACCTGAGTGTGTAGCTCCCTTTCTCCAATGCCTTTCCGCCGACCTTGGTGTCCCGGCCGATCGTGACCCCTCGCGTCTGCTCCTGGCTCAAGACAGGCGAAACCGCACTCAGCCCTAAAATCATAACCACCGTCAATAGCGTAACATTAAGACGTTTCTTCATACTTCGACTCCTTTCGTAATCAATTGCAAGTTCTCTATTTTCCCAAACCCAAGGTGTTGTTCCCGCTCTTCCCCACTCATTCTCGTGCATGACTTAACACCACTCAGTACGTTAACACCGTTAAGACAAGTTCCAAAAAAAGATCAGGCTTTGAGGCCGGCGCACATCGAGTCGACGAGCAGATCTATCGTCTGTTCGGCATCAATCCATGGGTAATTTGGGTGAGTAATCAGCAGCGACGTTATTCCGTGAACTGCCGCCCACAGTGCCTGGCTTGCCACATCGACGTCGATTTCGCGAAACTTTTTCTGCTTCACGCACTCCTCAACGCTTCGTTTTAGCAGGTTGAAGGCTTGCCGTCCCATCGACTTCTCGTGGTGAGCGGGATCGAAATGCTCAAGGGGG
>JBGPFL010000262.1:0-6741 GCA_041483295.1 Blastocatellia bacterium
AAACAGGCGGCCCTCCTCTTCTCCAAGGGTCTTGATCACCTCGCCTTTGGTCCAGACGTAGAACTTGCCTTCTTCGCCTTCGCTGTCCGCATCTTCAGCCGAGTAGAATCCCCCTTCGCGGTCGGTCATATCGCGCAGTATGTACTCGAATATCTCCTCGGCCACCTGCCGGTACAGCGGCCGCCGGGTCATCTGGTAGGCGTAGAGGTAGGCGCGCGACAACAGGGCGTTGTCGTAAAGCATCTTCTCGAAGTGCGGCACCAGCCAGTGGGCGTCCACCGAGTATCGCGCGAAACCGCCTCCGAGGTGGTCGTACATGCCGCCGTGCGCCATCTTCTCGAGCGTCAGCTCAACAATCTCGAGGGCGGGAGGCGAGTTGGTCCTTTTGCGGTGACGAAGGAGGAACATCAGGTTCATCGACGGCGGAAATTTCGGCGCGCCGCCAAAGCCGCCGTTCAGTCTGTCGACGTTCGAGGTCAAACCTGAATAGGCCTGATTGAGAACTTCGGTCGTCAGCATCTCGCCCACGGCGCGAAAGCGATTCATCTTTCGCAGCTCCGCGGTAATGGCATCGGCGCTGGACGTCACCTCTGCCTTCCGGCTCCTATATGAATCGGCGATTGCCAACAGCACGCGTGGAAAACCGGGCATGCCCTGACGATCGACGGGCGGATAGTAGGTCCCTCCGTAGAAAGGCTTGAGATCAGGGGTCAAGAAGACCGTCATCGGCCATCCGCCATGGCCGGTCAACATCTGCACTGCGTTCATGTAGATTGAATCCAGATCGGGTCTCTCTTCGCGATCGACTTTGATGCAGATGAAGTTCTGGTTCATTAATCCGGCGATCTGCTCGTTCTCGAATGACTCGTGCTCCATCACGTGGCACCAGTGGCAAGCCGAGTAGCCGATCGACAGAAGGATCGGTTTGTCTTCACTACGCGACCGTTCGAGAGCTTCCGGACCCCAGGGATACCACTCAACAGGATTGTGAGCGTGTTGAAGCAGGTAGGGGCTCGTCTCGTTGATGAGCCGGTTTGTGAATTGCGTCTCAGGCATTGTGTCCTCTTCCACTGATTTCCAGCCAGAGAAGAAGACTATAATGTCTTTGATATGACTTTTGCCAGCGGCGGACTTGGAGAGATCTCCCGCTGAGTGCGGTTGGTGGGACATCAAGGTCGAACGCGAGCCTCGGCAACTCGGAGGGCAGTTCGTTGATGGAGTTACTTTTGTGCTTCGGTCGGTTCGTGGCAAAATCCCATTTTCAGATCGCTGCTGAGCAGATCCTCTACTGGAGACCTTTTGACCACTAAGAGTTGGTTGTTATTTGCGACCACTGATGATTCGCCGATCCTTAGGGACACCACACTGTCGATTGAACTGGAGAGCACAGATGCCTCGACACCACCTTTCACTGAGTGAGGCGCGTCGCATTGCGCTGGCGGCCCAGGGCTTCGATCGGCCGCGCCCGACCGCCGCCGTCGGGCTGAACCACATCCGCCGCACGATCCGGCAGCTCGGACTGCTGCAAATCGACTACGTCAATGTTCTCGTTCCCGCTCACTATCACGTGCTCTTTTCGCGGCTCGGTCCATACGATCGGTCGCGCCTCGACGATCTAGTCTACCGGCACCGAGAGTTCACCGAGCAGTGGGCTCACGAGGCTTCGATTGTTCCAGTGGAGACTTGGCCACTGCTGCGCCACCGCAGGGAGTCGCACAGGGTGCGCCCGCATGGCTTCGAGTCATTCCTGGAGCAGCACTCGAGCTACGTTGAGTGGGTCCTGCAGGAAGTACGCGCGCGCGGTCCCCTGGGCGCCGACGAGCTGCCCGCCCCGGAAGGTACCTCCCGCCGAATTCCTGGCGCCTGGGTTTCCGTACCGAGGGCGGTGCTCGAAGCCTACTTCGGGCGAGGCGTCTTTGCCGTGGCCGACCGCCGACCCAACTTCGCGCGCCTGTACGACCTTGCGGAGCGTGTCCTCCCATCGGAGCATCACGACCGCAGGGTGGAACACGAGGAGGCCCAGCGCGAGCTGATCCGTCTTGCAGGACGCGCACACGGGGTCGGCACGGTTGGCGACCTGGCCGACTACTACCGTATGCCCATACGAGAGGCGCGCGAGCGAATCGCCGAACTGGTTGAGGCAGGTGAATTGCGCGAGGTGCAGGTTGCCGACTGGCGCGAGCCGGCTTATCTCCATCCGAAGGCTCGGCTACCACGCCGCATCGAGGCCTCAGCTTTGTTGTCGCCCTTCGATCCGGTGGTTTGGTACCGGGCGCGCGCCGCACGACTCTTCGATTTCGACTACACCATCGAGATCTTCGTGCCTCGGGAGAAGCGCAAGTGGGGATACTACGTCTTGCCGTTCCTGCTCGGCGATCGACTCGTAGCGCGGGTGGATCTCAGAGCCGACCGTGTTGAGCGCCGGCTACTGGTGTTGTCGGCACACATCGAGTCCGGCGCCGATATCGGGGATGTCAGCGCGGCGCTTGCTGCTGAACTGCGAACGATGGCGCTTTGGCTTGGCCTTGGCTCCGTGGTGGTAGGGCGTCGGGGCGCTTTGGCGCGGCGGCTTGCCGCAGCCATCCGCGGCTGATCGCAGTTCGCCGGGCGTGAGAGGCGGCCCACCCCGCCCGTGCCGGCCGCAAAATGATATACTCATCGGACTGCGTGGTTGGATTATGGATATAAGGCTTGAGGGAATGCGCGTTGGTCTTCTGGAAGCGCGCATGTCAAACGAACTGGCGGATCTCATACGCCGATACGGCGGGGATCCCTACTGTGTGCCTGCGGTGCGTGAGTCCCCCCTCGAGTGCGCGGACCAGGTGAGCGCCTTCATCAGCAGTCTCAGTGAGGGCTCGCTCCAGGTGATCATCTTTTTGACAGGGGTAGGAGCCAGGACTCTGTTTGCCGAGGCTGAGAAGATCGGGCGCTGGCCTGAGTTGTTTGAAGGTTTGGAAAGAGTGACGACGGTGTGTCGCGGGCCAAAGCCGGTAGCCGTGTTGAAGCGCACTGGAGTGCATGTCTCGATCGTGGCGCCTGAGCCGAACACAACGGTTGAGTTGCTTGAGGCGATCGCCTCAGTAGACATAAGAGGCAAAGGCGTGGGCCTCACGCACTATGGAGAACGAAATGTGCTATTGACCGAGGCTCTTGAGTCGCGCGGCGCAAGACTGTTTGAGATGTGTTTGTATGAATGGCTGCTGCCTGAAGATGTACAGTCTTTAAGGGATCTTGTCGAGGAAGTCATCGGCGGCGGGCTGGGCGCCGTGGCGTTTACGAGCCAGATTCAGATTCGCCACCTGTTTCAGATGGCCGAAGATCTCGGGCGGTCGCGTGAGTTAGCCGAAGCGCTCAACAAGAGATTGATCGTTGCATCGGTGGGGCCGACCTGCACGGCTGTCTTGCAGACCTTCGGGGTGACGCCTCATGTCGTTCCGGAGCATCCGAAGATGGGACACATGGTTGTGGCTCTAGCCCAGTACGTTCACGCGAAAGGCGATGGCGTCTAGCGAGGCGATGCAGTGTGCGCTCCAGTTCACCGGCCTGCCGGTCACCCTCGCAACAGACTGTGAATCTGAACTACTGCGATCTCGCGCGACTCCGGATCAGGTCGCCTCGTTGTGATGTGTCCCAGCTTGCGTCCAGGCTTCGGCGCCTTGTCGTAGAGGTGCAGGTGAGTGTCCCTCACTGCCAGCACCGAGCGTGGATCGGGGACCGTGCCGATGAGGTTGATCATCGCTGAGTGGCCCACCGCTGCCGTCGATCCCAGCGGAAAGCCGAGGATCGCGCGCAGGTGATTCTCGAACTGACTCGTCTCGGCGCCTTCGATGGTCCAGTGCCCGGAGTTGTGTACGCGCGGCGCAAACTCGTTAGCATACAACTGACCCTCATAGAGGAAGAATTCGATCGCCAGCACGCCAACGTAATCCAATGCTTCGAGCACTCGAGCCGCACAATCTTCTGCCCAGGCTTGAAGCTCCAGGCTCAGGTCAGGCGCAGGTGCAAGTGACAGCCGCAGAATCCCACCTTCGTGATGATTCTCGACGAGCGGATAAAATGCCGTGTCGGCCTTTCGTCCCCGCACCGCCAGTATGGATACCTCGCGTTCGAAGGGGACAAAACTCTCGAGTATTAGCGAAGGGCTCCCGATGGAATTCCACGCGGTTGGGATATCCTCCGGGGTTCTCAAAAGAAACTGACCCTTACCGTCATAGCCAAGGCGTCGGGTCTTCAGCACTGCTGGTAGACCTATCTCGCCAGCCGCTCGCTCTAGATCGGGTCTTGATCTTACCGCGCTGAAGCGCGCGGTCTGAATACCGAGTCGCTGGAAGAAACTCTTCTCCAATAGCCTGTCCTGCCCCCATTCCAACGCGTCAGGAGGAGGGAAGACCGGCACTCGTTCGTTGAGAAATCGCACGGATTCAACTGGAACGTTTTCGAACTCGAAGGATACCAGATCGAGGCCCTCGGCAAATCGCTCCAACGCCTTCAGGTCGTCAAACTCGGCGGTCATCAACTCAGCAACATTTCTAACCGGAGCGTCGGGATTGTGATCGAGCGCGCGAAAGCGGAGACCGAGAGGAGAGCCGGCGAGCGCCAGCATCCGCCCGAGTTGGCCGCCTCCCAATAGCCCAATCATCATCCTTGAGTCCTCGGATCGGGGTTGTCCAGCACGGTCTGGGTCTGAGCTTCACGATGACGCCGAAGCGCCTCGCGAAATTCAGGGTGTCGGATGCCGAGGATGGCAGCCGCAAACAATGCAGCATTGACCGCCCCGGATGTGCCGATAGCGAATGTGCCGACCGGAACGCCTGCCGGCATCTGCGCGATGGACAGCAACGAATCCACTCCCTTCAGGGCTCTCGATTCAACCGGCACTCCGAGCACCGGCAGGACCGTCTTCGCGGCAGTCATTCCGGGAAGGTGGGCCGCGCCGCCCGCCCCTGCGATTATGACTTCCAGCCCTCGACTCTCCGCTGAGGAGGCATATTCGAATAGCAGGTCGGGAGTGCGGTGCGCTGAGACGACGCGCACTTCGAATGGAATACCCAGGGCCTGGAGGGTCGCAGTCGTATGGGACAAGGTCTCCCAATCCGACTTGGAACCCATGATCACGCCGACTAGAACCTGCATCGGTTACTCCTGAGAGGTCGGTAAGAGAACTGGGATTATACCCGTGATTGTGAGTTCGCAATAGACCAAGAAGGCGCGGCCACGAATCACACGAATTCGTCATTTGTCACTTGTCACTTGTCATTTGCCCATGCGCAAAGGCGCCAGACCAGGGGCCAAGGACCAGTGACAAATGACAAATGACAAATGACAAATAATTTGTGATCATTAGTTGAATTCGTGTGATTCGTGGCCGCTCCTTCTTGCCCTCTGCAAGGTGAAGGTTGTTCCGCCACCGGGCCGCCCGCTCCACTCGACCTCAGCTAGGATCAAGCTGGCGCGGGAGCGGATGTTTGCCAATCCTCGTCCCATGGAGACCCTGCACCCGGGATCGAAGCCCCTTCCGTTGTCTTGCAGTTCAATTGCCCACGCGCCTTCCGGCCCGCTCGTGACAACAAGCCGCACGTGCGTCGCGCTCGAGTGATGACAGGTGTTGCCAATGGCTTCCTGCAAGATTCGATAGATCTGAATCTGCTCGGCCGGCGCCAGCTGAAGTCTCTCTTCGATGGCGTCGTCACACACGAATTCATATTCGAACCTGCGCTCGGCGGGCATGTGCGCAACTGCATCCGCAAGCGCCCACTCGAGTGCGGCCGCCAGTCCGACGTTCGTCAGAGCCGAAGGGCTGAGGTCTTCACAGATGCGGCGAATCTCGGTTGATATTGTCTCGACCTCGCCGCGGAGAACGGCGGGGTCGATTGTTTCGCGCCCGTTATCGCTCTCACGCGCGGGTAGTTGATCGGTAAGCAGCAGCAGCCGTCGCAGGTCGGCGAGTGTCTGGTCGTGCAGGTCGCGCGCAATCCGCCGGCGCTCGGCCTCGGTCTCGTTGGCCAATTGCATTCGAGTGTCGGCAAGCTGCAGGTTCGCGTCGCCAAGCGCGACATTTGTGCGAGTGAGCTTCAAGTTCTGACGACGTCCCCACCACATCGCGACGAGCGCCAATGCGAGGAGAACCGCCAGCCCGGTGCTGGCCCAGGGAAACGGCGCGCGCGCGACTTGAAAGTCGAGCGCAAATGCGTCGGAGGCCGCCAGGTCATTGGTGAATGCACGCGCCTCGACTCGGTAGCGCCCCGGCCGCAGATTCTCAATCAGAAACTGCGAATCAGAGGCGAGTTTATGACCGAGCGATTTGCCATGCGAGTCGAACAACGAAAACGAGTATTGAAACTGTTCGGGGAAGGTGCGGCTGCTGAACGCCTCCAGGTCAACCAGGAGGCCGCTCTGCGGATAGTCCAGGTTCAGGCCCGCGTAAATCTCTTCTGGCTGGAAGAGGCGTTTGCTCATCATCCGAGCAACTCTGAGTTGCGGAGCGATGCGGCCGGGTATGTAGCGAGCAACTCCGCGATTGGTGCCGATCCATAAGACCTCATCGCCTGATGCGCCGGTCGTCGACAGAATAGCGAAGGCGTTTTGTGAGGGCAGACCCTGTTCGGCTCCCAACCGGGCGATTACCGGGCCACCGCTGTCGTCGATGAGAATCTTGTAGAGCCCGCCTCCCGCGGTTACGCACCAGGCGGTGTTCGCTCCCGCAATGACCCTTCGCACATCGTTGCCCTCGAGAAGCATGAG
>JBGPFL010000263.1:0-6737 GCA_041483295.1 Blastocatellia bacterium
CCGATCGAGTCGAACCCTAATTTCCTCGGATTCTATCGCCTGAAGATTCTCCAGTGAGGCTTTGAAAGGAGGGCATAGAAAGTGTCTCTATCTGATTCCAACTCAGCTATCTCTCATTCCCGTCTGCCCCGTGCTCTGGTAGCCATCGCGATCTACCTGATCGTGGTTGCTGCGACCGTCTCGATTGCCGCCGTTCGGATGCGCGCCCATGCCGCGCCCCCGGCGGCGGGCGCGAAACCGGCAACGGCGACCGCCACCGCGACCACGCCTAAGGCTGTTACCAGGCCTACGACGGAATACAAGCCCTACTTCGCCCTCTCCACCAATCGCACCTACAGCACGAGCGACCGCACCCGGGTCTGGATCAATTACCTGGGCATCGACTTCCTCGACTTCCGCCTCTACCGGGTGAATGAGCCGTCGAAGTTCTTCGCGAAACTCAAAGACCCTCACAAGATGGGCGAGCCGGAAAAGCAAGCCATTGCAGCCTCGCTCAAGACCACTCCATCACTCGCCGAAAAGCTCCACGCGTTCAAGGTCTCAGTCTTCAAGTCGATCAAGTCGTACTTCCGCGATCAACTCAAACGCGAAACGCGCGAGTCGCTGAGCCAGAAGCTTCGAGGCGACGGAGACCAGGTACCTCTCAACGTTGCCGATTACGCGCGCCTGCCGCTGCTCAATCCCGATCAACTCGTCAGGACCTGGCGCGAGAAGCTTCCGCCTCTGGATAACGAATACGACACGCGAATGGTGATGCTGGGCAAGAGCGACCCCGGCGTCTATCTCGTCGAAGCCGTCAATGGCGACCTTCGCGCCTACACGATCGCTGTGGTGACCGATCTCACGATGATAATCAAGGCATCGCCTACCGGAGGGATGCTCGTCTACACCGTCGACCGTAAGTCAGGCGAGCCTCGCGAAGGGGTCGAAGTCGAGATCGTAAAAGCCAAGACCCTGGCAAAGGGCAAGACCGACCGCAACGGAATATTGAAGACTCGAGTGGGGAAGCCAGCCGGCAAAGGTGCTGATGCCGACCACGAATCAGCCGAAGGCCGGCTGGTGACGGCTCGCTCCGGCGACCACTTCGCGATTTCCGACCTCTCCTCCATCTACTTCGGCGGCGAAGGCGAAGGCGAAGGAGAGATGGAGGGCGAAGGCTACACGGTTGGCGGCGTGACCGGATACATCTACACCGAGCGGCCCGTCTATCGCCCGGCGCAGAAGGTCTACTTCAAGGGCATCCTCCGGAGAGCTGGTGAGCGCGGGTACGAAATCCTGACCGGCAACGTCAGCGTCACCATCGAGGATCCAAATGGCGGAAAGGTGCTGGACAAGAGCATTGCTTTGTCTCCCCGCGGCACTTTCAGCGGAGAGGTCGACATCGCCGCCGGCGCTCCCCTCGGCAGTTATCGCATCGTCGCCCATGCCCGCAACTCCGACACCGGCGGCGAGTTTGAAGTCCAGGAGTACAAAAAGCCTGAATACAAAGTCACGGTGACCACGCCGAAGAAGTTCGCGAAGGCGGGCGAGAAGGTGAAGTTCTCAATTGAGGCCCGTTACTTCTTCGGGGAGCCCGTCAAGAACGCCGACGTGACCTACTACATCTACCGCAGCCGCTATTACCCGTGGTGGTGGGAACGGGATGAGGACGAGGAACAAGATGAGACCGAAGCTGGAGACGAATCAAGCTACGGCTACGGCAACGACATGGTCAAGGACGGCCAGGAAAAGCTGAATGCCAATGGCAAGCTCGAGGTCGAGTTCGAAGTGCCCGCGGCCGAAGAGAACTCCTCCTCCGACTACAGCTATAGACTCGAAGCTCAGGTGACCGATCAATCGCGCCGCACCGAAGAGGGCAAGGCCAGCTTTGTCGGTACTCGCGGCAACGTCGTCGCCGAGACCCACACAGATCGCTATGTCTACTACGCGGGCGATACGGCTAAGATTCAGATCCGCACCACGGACTACGAGGGCAAGCCTCTGAGCGCCTCGGTCACCCTGGAGTTTCTGGAACGGCACTGGGAAAAGGTCGAAAAGCAGTACGAGGACGGCAAGAAATACTCCGAGTATACCTCGCGAGACACGAAGCTCAGCTCTGCGGATGTAACCACCGACAATCAGGGTCAGGCCGCCTACGAGTATCGGGTGAGTAAGCCCGGCAGCATCTACATCAAGACCATCGTCAAGGAAGGCAAGAATCGATTCGTCGCAACCGACAACTACCTGTGGATTGCCGATCGCGCCGATCAGTGGTCCGACTGGGCTTATGCAGACAGCGGCTCAATCAAGCTGGTGCCCGACAAGAAATCTTACCAGCCCGGCGAGACCGCGCACGTGCTGGCCATGCTCCCGACTACCAAGGCGCACCTGCTGGTGACTACGGAGTTGTCCGGCGTTATGAACGCGCGGCGAGTCGATGCCTCCGCCCGCGCTGTGATGATCGATGTGCCCATCGATCCGCGCTACGCACCCAACGTCTACCTGAACGTGGCCTACGTTCAGAACGGCGAGATGTACACTCACGATCGCCTGCTCAAGGTCCCCGCAACCAATAAGTTTCTGAATCTCGAGATCATCGCCGACAAGAAGGAGTACAAGCCGCAGGAGACTGCGCACTACACGATACTGGCGCGCAATATGGACGGCTCGGCGGCCGCAGGGGCTGAAGTCAGTCTCGGCATCGTCGATGAAGCTATCTACAGCGTGCGACCCGACCAGACGCGCGACATTCGCAAGGCATTCTACGGCCGGCGCTACAATCAGGTGCAGACCACTTTCGCTCTCTCTTACTACTTCACGGGTTACTCGGGCGACAAGCCCGCCAGCCTTGCAAGGGCCAACAAGCCTGCCTATCAACTGGCCGACTTCAAGAACGAAGGCCAGTACGCCGAGCCGACCATTCGCAAGGATTTCAAGGATACAACTTTCTGGCAGGCCTCCCTGATCACCGGCGCGGACGGCAAAGCGACCGTCGAGGTAAAGTTGCCGGACAACCTGACCACCTGGCGAGCGACCGCTCGAGCGGTGACCGCCGACACAAAGGTGGGCGCCGCCATCGCCAAGGTCGTCGCGCGCAAGGACCTCATCCTTCGACTCGAGACGCCGCGTTTCTTAACTGAAGGCGACACAGTCACGCTGTCGGCCATAGTTCATAACTACCTGGAGGCGGACAAGTCCACGCAGATATCGATCGAGGTCACCGGGGCGCGGCTGTTAGATCCGGCCTCGCAGACGGTGAACATCGCGAAGAAGGGCGAGCATCGAATCGACTGGCGCGTCGCCGCCAATCAGGTTGGTGAGATCAAGCTGCTGGCCAAAGCGCTGACCAAAGAAGAGTCCGATGCTGTTCAGCTCCCTCTTGAAGTCCTGCCGCACGGCCTGCATAAGACCTCGGCTGAATCACTCGCGATCACCGATGAGAACGCGGAGAAGACCTTCTCGCTCGATCTGCCCGACAACGCCCACCCCTCTGCGAGGGTTCTTCGAATCGAGGCAGCGCCCTCGACTGCGGCTACACTATTCGGCGCGCTCGACTACCTGACCAGCTATCCGTACGGGTGCACCGAGCAGACGATGTCGAGCTTCTTGCCGAATGTGATCGTCACTCAGGCTCTGAAGGATGTTAAGGCCGCGTCGATTCGCGAGTCGAGCGACCTGCCCATCAAAGTCCAGCGTGGGATGGATCGGCTCTACGGCTACCAGCACGACGACGGAGGCTGGGGCTGGTGGAAAGATGACAAGACCGATCCGTTCATGAGCGCCTACGTCGTAGACGGCCTGATAATGGCCGGCAGAGCCGGTTATAAGGTCGAGCGTGAACGTCTCAAACGCGGACGCGACAAGCTCGCCGAGATGATCGCCGCGGGCAAGACTGAAGAAGGAAAGGCCATCGACCCCGAAACGCGCGCCTTCATGATCTACGCGCTTTCCGAGAGCGGTGACGTGGACGGGAGCCTGGTGAACGATCTGTTCGCGAAGCGCGGCGAGCTGCAACCTTATGGCCGGGCCTTGCTCGCGCTGACTCTCAAGCTTCGACGTGATGACAACCGCGCGCGCCAGGTGGCGGGTGACATAGAAAGTTCGACTCGGGCTAACGACTACGATGCTCACTGGGAATCGACGCGGCGGCCGATGCTCGACTTCTCCGAGAGCAACGACACCGAGGCGACCGCGTTTTCGCTGAAGGCCCTTGCGCGCATCTCACCGCAGAGCCAGTTGCTGCCGAAGATCGCCCGCTGGCTGGTCAGCAATCGCCGCAACGGCTACTACTGGGAGTCGACCAAGCAGACTGCGTTTGCCGTGCTTGGATTGACTGAGTATCTGAAGGTCAGCAAGGAACTCTCTCCGGACTACAACCTTCAGATCTTCGTGAACGGAGAGCAGGTGCTGACACGGCGCGTCTCGACACTGGACGCGACCGGCGGCCAATCGTTCGTCCTGGAACGAAAGAGCGGACAGGTTGGCCGCACTAATCAAGTGAAAGTGGTAAAGAGCGGCGCCGGCGTGCTCTACTTCTCAGCCACCCTCAACTACTTCACCAGGGAAGACAATGTCGCAGCTCAGGGATCATCGGAGCTGAGTCTCACGCGCGAGTATCTGCGATTGCGCGTGGTTGAGTCGGGAGGCGCTGCGAAGTGGTCGGTCGAGCCGCTGGGTGGAGAGCTGCGATCGGGGGACCTCATCGTCTCCCGCCTGCACATTCGAGGCGGAAAGGCACAGTACGTGATGGTCGAGGATCCGATTCCCGCAGGTTGCGAACAGGTCGAAAGAGTGAGCGGGATCGATCTCAACTACAATGCGGGTCACTGGTGCGAATGGTACAGCTCGCGCGAGTTCCGCGATCAGCGGACTGCGTTTTTCCTGAACTACTTTGGCGGCGATACGACGCTGCAGTACGCGCTGAGGGTTCAGGTGCCGGGTGATTTCAAGGTGCTGCCCGCGCGAACGGAGCTGATGTACCAGCCCTCAGTACAGGCGAACACGGCATCGACGGCGATGAAGCTGCTTGATAAGAAGTAACAGCGCGTACTCCCGTCTTGTTGAGGAGAGCTTCGGTGCGAGCCTGTCAATCTCGGCTAAATTACAGGTCGGGAAGGGCAGCTTGCTCCCGCTACATGCGAAGGTTCTGAAAGGCGGGAGCAAGCTACCCTTCCCGACCTGTTACCTGGTTCAGGCGGTTGTTTCCTTTGAAAGTGAGCATGTTCGACTAATGCTTCTTCAGTGTGGTCACCAACTATGATCAAAACTGTCTTCAGCGCAATCTCATCTTCTGCGCGCTCTCTGTTTCGCTTCTGGCGCGCATTGATAATCTTCTTCTTGCTCTACGCCGCGATGCTTGGAGCCGTGTACCTCTTCTTCGCGGGACGCGAGACCACCACCGCGCAGTTGTTGCTCAACGTCGTGCTTGCGCTGGCTGTGCCGGTTCTCTTCTTCGTTCTCCAGACGATGGCCGTGCGGTCCACGAATACCCAGGGCCACGCCAGGACGCTGACGGCGGGCGCGCTTCGCGACTTTTGGAAACTCCTGTTGATCAGCCTTCCGATGATCGCCGTGGTCGGCTTGCTCGTCTACTTGTTAGCTCAGATCAAAGTTGGACCGGAGCAAACGGCGGTGATACCGCCTCCGCCCCGCGCCACTGTAGCGAAGGCAACTCCGCCGCTCCAATGGCAGGCCGTCGCGATAGCATCGATCCAATACCTGCTGCTCTGTCTTGTCCTGCCGCTGTCGTTGATTCATCTGTGGATCGCGACGGCGCGAGATGGATTGAAGGCTGCAATCAAGGGGATCGTCCGCACGCTTGGCCGCGCGCTCGCGCCGAGTTCGGTGTTGATCTATGTGATTGGGTTTGTCTTCTTCGCCGCCCTTCCGTATTTCCTGCTGTTCAACAAGACGCAGGCTTCGAGTACGTGGCTCGACATCGGCTTGTTGTCCGGGCGCTTGTTGTTATCGGTCTTGTTGTCGCTGGTGGGGTGGGTCGTCACACTGGGCGCGTTGGCGCAGCTAACGCCGGGTGAAATGGCAAATATGGGAAGCGTAGAAGCAGGAGACGCAAGAACAGGAACCGAGCATGTTGCGGTTGGATCGTAACGATCTTTGGAACCTGGTTTCTCTGGCCATGTCAGCGCTGTGCGTGGCGAGTGTGTGCTCCTGCGCCCGTCCGGAAGCCACCTCGGTTGATGCAGCCCATGTTGACAAGGCTGCCGACAGTAGCGCGGTGGGCATTGCCGATCAGGACCGGGCGCTTCAGGAAGCAGCAGCGCAGGCGCTTGGCGATCGTGAGGGCGCCGTGCTCGTGATCGACCCGCATTCGGGCCGAATCCGAGCGGTCGTGAATCCGCGTCTCGCGTTCGAGCAGGCTTTCCCTCCCGGCTCAACGATGAAGGTCTTCACCGCGCTTACGGCGCTGCGAACCGGACTCATCGATGGCGAGTCGCGCGTTCAATGCCGGGGCCGCTATCGGCTGGGCGACTATCAAGTCACCTGCTCTCACCCCAAGAGCAAGACTCCATTCAATCCCGCTCAGGCGATTGGTTACTCGTGCAACTGCTACTTCGCGGACCTAGGCTCGAGACTGAGTCCGGCTTCGTTCGTCTCGACGCTCAACTCATTAGGCTTTGGCAGACGGACGGGAGTGAATGCGGGCGGCGAGGCTGAAGGCACGGTTCCCGGACGCGAGTGGAATATCGCAGATGCAGTAGGCGAAGGCAAGGATGTGACCGTGACCGTGGTTCAACTTC
>JBGPFL010000264.1:0-6730 GCA_041483295.1 Blastocatellia bacterium
ACGCCGTTGACGATTTCGGCCGTCTCGTTGTTCGATGCCGTGATTCGCGGGCTTGCAATTGTCCGTACCTGGCCCTTGGTTTCGGAGGCCGAGAGGGCGGTGGAGAGTATGCCGGTTCCAATAAGGCCGGTGGTCAAGCTGAGCACCGAGTTTGCGGCGCCTCTTAACGACCCATCGGCTTTCGGACCTACCAGATTCGGCCCTAGTCCTGTTGAGGATCCGGTGGTGGTTCCAGTACCTACTCCGCCCGAGCCCAACGTCACGGGCGATGTCGCGAACAGCCCGGCAGTTCCTCGATGACTGTTGATGGCGCCTGCCCCCAACTCTACGCCGAGATCACGCAGGAAGTTACGACTGGCTATCACAATTCGAGCTTCTATCTCGACTTGAGGGTCGGGCTTGTCGAGTTGAGCGACTATGGCTTCTGCCGCTCGAATGTACTCTGGTATGTCGGTGATGATCAGACTGTTCGTTCGCTGATCTATCTCTATTACACCTCGCGTGCTGAGCCGGCGGCCGATTATTTGAAGCAGCCCGCCGCCCTGTATGCCGGCCCCTCCTGTGGTACTCATGCCTCCAGTTGCGCCGCTATAGCTGGCGGTGGTTTGTCCTGAGTTCTGGCTGGAGCCCGATCTGCCGGTCCCGGTTCCCCCCAGCGATCCGCCCACTCGGGCATAACGCAGGCGTATTATCTTGGTCTCGGTAGGCACAACCATGATGCGCGCTTCCATAGCCCATTTCTCAAGCTCTCTCTGCTCCTTGACCGCTGATAGCGCGGCGATTCTGATGATGCCGCCATCGCCCTCGCACAGAGCACCGAGGCGGTTCGCCCGCAGCACTGCGTTGAGGATCTCGTTCCACGGACGGTCATTGATCTTGATGTCGATAGGAACCGCGCTGACTGACTTGTCGATTATGAAGTTGATGCCGTACTGCTGCGCGATGAACCGAAGCATATCTCGGAGGTCGACTCCCGCGCGCAGGTCGAAGCTGATCAAGCCTCCAACATAGGTGTCATCGCAGAAGGACAAGCCCGGCTGCGGTTTCGCAGATGCTTGAAAAGGAGGAGGAGGCACCTGCAGGGAAGTCGGCCCGCTGGGAGTTGTCTGCGATGATGCTGCACGCTGAAGCTCGGCAACGGTTTTACCGGTGGAAGGCGCAGCCTGCTGCGTGATCGTCTCTTTTGCCGGATTTGTGCTGTTGGCCGCGGGCTGAGCACCTTGTTTGGTTGTGGTCGTGCGCTCTCGGGTAGTCGACTTAGCCGGCAGAGTTGGCTTTCCCGTCTGCGCTATCAGGTCTGCTGGAATTCCGGACTGATCGCCGGAGTCCGTTGAAGCATCAACCTGCTGGGCGGAGGTCTCACCTTCGCGCCCCTGAGCAGCTACGTTGGGCTGCAGGGTCGAACTTGCCTTTGCCTGCGCCGCGGTCACATCCCCGACCGCGATGACGAGCTGGCCGGCCTCTCGGCTAACCCGGTAAGAGACCCTGGACTTCGCATCGAGCACTATGCGAACGACGTTCGATTGCTGTCCGACTCGCACGCGGTCTATTCCGGCCGCGCCTACCTGCAGAGTCTTGTTGCCGAATGCGGTGCGCACGCCCGTGATATCGACCACGATGCGCCACGGGTCAGGCAGCATGAATTCCTTGAACTGAAGGTTGCCATCTGCTTCTACGAAGACGAGCAGGCCGTCCTCCGCTGCTTCCGACCGCACGTTGCGCACCATTGTTGCGTTCCTCGAAGCGGCCGGCTGGGAGTGCGTCCGATCTGCTGCCGTGGCGGCCTTTTTCAAGCTGACCGGAACGGGTTCGACGTAGACACCGGGTCTTTGGACCGCTGCCTTCGCAGTTGGCAGTTCCGCCGACAACTCGATGACAAGGGTGTTGCCTTCGAGCACGGAGCGATCTCGAGCCTCCTGGTGTACGGCGATCTCTATTCTGGTCGTGCTGCGGGCCGCGGGCGCCTTTCCGCTGTTCGTTTTGCGAACGACGATCGAATCGACGAGCGCGCTTTTCACAGCGTACTCGGGCGCAAGCTGAGCGGCATCCCCGCCCGGCAACTCGACCACGACGAGCCGATCGGTCGGCCTGAAGACTGTGTAGAGGGGTGGCGCGTTTGATTCAATCAGTACGCGAGTGAGAGCGCCCACAGTCTCGTGCTTCAGCGACACTAACGTGAACGCCTGGCTCCCTTCGGGTACGGAGCCGGTTCCTGCACTCGGCTTTCCGAGCACCAAACAATTGCTCACGAGTGCCGCGAGCGCCAGTGATAAGACGAGCCTCCTAGCGATCATAATGTTCATCTCCCTCTTCTAGTGTTTAAAGCTGTGTGGACGCGATCCTGAGGGGCCCGGAATCACTGTTGACGGCGTCCGCCGCACTCAGCGGACAAGGGGCTATGCACCCAGGCCGCCAGACATCTCTTTATTTCTCAACTGGACGGCCCCGACCGGACCGGCGTCTTGGCGACAACTCGCTCTTGTTTGCCGGGTTTCCCGTTCACTTCCGAGCGGGACTCCTCTCGGAAGAGCACCTTAGAGCCGTCGCTATCGGAATCGTCATTTTCAATACGGAGCACCTCGCCGTTATAACAGCGGTCGCCGCTGCGAACGAAGAATGTCGTACCGGTCGGCTGCGCCCGAAGGAAAGCGCCGAAGCCGCGGTTGTCGCGGAACACCCCTGTGACGTCCAACTCGCTTACCAGGTACTGGATTACCGGGTTGGGTTCGGGAAGGTCCCGGGTGCGCAGCTGCGCTACCTTTTGTTGGAACTCGACCCGTCTCACCTCGAGCGTTGGATAGCCCAGTTGTTTTGCCTTGACGTCTCCCTTCGTGCTCTTCGGCCCTACCTTCGGCGGGACGAATCTGCGGAACGGATCGCGGCCGGCCGGCGCGTAAGGGCGGATCGAGGCCCCTGTCGGTCCGATGTCTTTCGTCGGTTGGCTGCTGCTGGTTTGCTGCACAGGATGAGAAGCTTTATCCCCCTGAGAAGGTTTGTCTCCCTGCTGTGCTGAGGCGTTGAACACCGCCACGGACATGATGAACCAGAGAATCACGGCTAAGTACATCAGACTGATTCGGTCGATCAAGATCCGATCGTTTCGTGCAGGCAACATTGTTGTGATCGCTGTTGATTTCATGGCTTACTCCGCTACTTAGCTTTAGGTGTGACGGCCGGCGGCGGATTCTTATCGCCCGCGGTTGGCGCCGGAGGTTTCTTCGTAGTCAACTTGCTCAGGTTCTCGGGTGTTATGTAGTAAGCAGTGACTGTGAAGGTACTCTCTGTTGAACGCCCGGCGAGTTGCGAGTTGTCATCACTCTGTTTCACCTGGACGTCGGTGACGCTCAGGATGCGTTTGAAGAACCCGAGTGAAGAGAAGAACTGTCCGAGATTGTCATAGGCGCCGCTGACCCCTATATCGATCGGCTGGGCGGTATAAAACCCTTCCTTCCCATCGATGGTCTTGCCGAAATTGAATCTGCGCAACTCCAGCTTCTGTTGGCGCATGAAGTCTTTGATGTCATCGTAGACCGTCGATATTTCGACCTGGTCAGGCAGCAGTTCGCGCAGTCCTTCGATCTCGGCCTTCTTCTCCTTCAGCGTAGCTTCGGCCGTGAGCAGGTTCTGGCGGATGGCCTCGCCCTGTTGATTCTCGGCCTTCAGGATGTTGGTGTCGTCGCGAATCTTTCTCGTCTCCGCCCTCGTGTCGCTGTAGAATGCCATGTCGGCGGCGTATAACAACATAGCGACCAGGCCAAGCAGAATCCCCATCTGGTAGTACCAGGCCATGCGGGTGAAGAAGTTGCCTCCCTCTTCGGTCTTTGGAATAGCGGTAACTGACGCTGCCATATACTAGTCTCCTTCACTTGGCTTGTGCGGCCGCCGGCCTATCGTCCTCACCTTCGGGACGCGGCTTGTTGTAAGTACAATCTATGGTGAACTGAAACAGCCAAACTTTGTCTTCCCGAGGCTTCTTGTCGCCCGGGTCCTGCTGCGCGGGTACCTTATCGGCTTCGATCTCTTTGCTTTCGACCGAGAGTCTCAAGTTTGTAAACAGGTTGTCTGAAAACTCCAACTGCTTGGTGAAGTTCGCGATGACCTGCTGATCGAGCGATGTGCCGATGATTGTAACGGTTTCACCTCTTGTCGGATCGGTCTTCTGAGTGATCGACAACAGCCTGAAGTCCGCAAGCGCGCCGGGCATCCGCTTGTTGATCTCGGACAGCATGGCCACTGGCCCTTTCTGTTGGGCGCGGAGTTGCTTGATCACCTTAATGAGATCGTCGAGCTGTTTCATCTCAGACTTCAAATCGTCCAGGCGTTTCTTGCTCTCTTCCAGCTTCACTTTCTCCTGTTCTTCGACTTCCTTCTCGGCCTGGGCGGCGGCGTGTGCGTTGTTGGTCCACATGTGGTCGACGAAGATCACGATCACAAAGATCAGCAGCGCAGCAGCCAGCATAAAGAGCTGCTGTCCGCGACGCGCCGCAACCTTGGTTTTCTGAAGTGATACTCGCTGTTCGGCGGTGCCCTCAAGTAGATTGACTCTGATCATTTCGTCACCTCCGCAACTCGAACCGCCAGGCCCACTGCCACGGCGAGGTTCGGCGAGAGTT
Source organism: Blastocatellia bacterium (assembly GCA_041483295.1). Classification (GTDB taxonomy): domain Bacteria; phylum Acidobacteriota; class Blastocatellia; order UBA7656; family UBA7656; genus DASYSA01. The sequence continues at coordinate 4,614 of JBGPFL010000264.1, forward strand.
CTCTCAGATACTCGTCATCAAATCGTTTGTGGTCGAACCTAACCGAGCGCAGTGAGTCAAACCGCTCGACTGGCATCTGAAACTTTTCCGACAGGTACTGGGTCAACTGAGCTACTTTCGACGAGCCTCCCGCTATCAGCATTCGGTCGATATTTGGAGAATCGACCGCCGTTGCCCGGAAGAAATCGAGGGTTCGTTGAATCTCCAACCCAAGCATCTCCGAGACGGATTCGATGGCGGGCTTGGCCCTGTCCATCAGCGCCGAAGCTTCCGGAGATCCCTGGAAAGCCGGGCCTTCGTTGCCGCGCCAGGTGCGCTTCAGGGATTCGGCCTCCTCAAATGTGAGGTCGAGCTCCTTCTGCAGCAAGTCGGTATACTGGTTGCCTCCGGCCGAGATGTCCCGGGTGAAGACTGAGGTCGTTCCCCGTACGACATTGATCGTGAGAACGGAAGCGCCGATGTCGAGGAGGGCTACCGTCTGATTGGGTGACGGTTGGTAGTTTGCTTCGTAGGCGTTCTGCAAAGCGAACGCGTCGACGTCGACGATGACCGGCTGCTTGCCCGCCTGCGAGATCACCTGAGTGAACTGCGCAATCTTGTCGCGCTTGCAGGCGACGAGCAGCACTTCCATGTTCTGCCCGGAAGGATCGTGACTGATGATCTCGTGGTAGAGATTCACATCGTTGATGTCGAAAGGAATGTACTGCTCGGCTTCCCAGTGGATCTGTTCGTCGAGTTCTTCCTCGGGCATCGAAGGGAGAGTTATCTTCTTGACAATCACGGCGTGTCCGGATAACGAGGTTGCGATCAGGCTGGTCTTGATGGCCTGCTCGGTCCAGATGCGGTTGATTGAATCGCTGACGTGATTCAAGTCGATTATGTGTCCGTCAACAATTGTGTCCGATTGCAGGTTCAGATGGGCTATGTGCACCAACTCGAACCCTCCGCGCACCGGTTTTAGCTCGACTGCCTTGATCGCGCTGGAGCCGATGTCGAGGCCTACGATGCTCTTTCTCTTTTTCGCCATAGAATCCCCCAGGACGGATTGAGGATTTTAGATTTGAAATTGGCCGCTTCCTTGGCGCCAATCAACTGCCGGTAGTGACCAGCAATCTAAAATCGGGCAGTAGGGGCCTACGCTTGCTGAATGCGGTTATAGGGGAGTCTTCCTTGAGGGCGGCTTTTTCTGGGAGCCGGGTAGCGACAATGCGAGGGACCGCTTACAATCACTTTCGGTAACCAGTCATTCTCGCGGAAACGAAAACCCATGAATCTGCTCTTTCACGATTCACGCTTCTTTAAGACCTTGGCTTTGCGACCCAGGATCACTCCTGGTGTGCCTGTTCGGTGACTTCACGATCAATTTCAAAACAAACGACAGTATCGCCAACGGAGTCATTTCTACCACCCACCCCCACTTGTGTCAACACTAAATTTGTTTGCCGATGTTTTGTCGTTGCCATTACCCGTTCGGGCGGGTGCGGCGAAACGCCTTCCGCGGATTCCGGCGAGCATTGCGTCAATATTGATGACCTGTTCTGCAGGCTGGTTTGACTCACTTTGTAGCATCACATAGAATTTTGGGGTGCATACTGCAATGGTGGCCGGCTTCCCGCGACTGACTGGCCGGAAAGATGGCAGACCGTCCTCAAGTACAAAGACCGGTGACTGTAGAATCGTGCCTGGAGACCCGAGGCTGGAGACAACAGAGCAGAGACAAGTATGACTGTAATATTCAACAAGGTAGCAACCAAGATTTTCGGCAGCGCAAATGAGCGACTGCTCAAACGCCTGTGGCCGATTGTCAGTGAGATCACCGCACTCGAACCGGAAATGCAGCGACTGTCAGACGACGAGCTTCGCGCTCGCACAGACAAGTTTCGGGAGCAGGTAGCGCGATGTGTGGCCGAAATCGAAATCACCGGCACCACTCAAGAAGAGCAGAAGAAGGCCCTGCGCGACGCAACTGATAAGTGCCTTGACGACATTCTGATGGAAGCATTCGCCGTCGTTCGCGAAGCATCGCAACGATCGACCGGCATGCGACACTTCGATGTTCAGCTCATAGGCGGAATGGTTCTGCACCGGGGGACGATTGCCGAGATGAAGACCGGCGA
>JBGPFL010000265.1:0-6728 GCA_041483295.1 Blastocatellia bacterium
CACGGACAAATGACTAACTTGCAGCCAATTCCTCCTCCAGCAGTTGTTTCTCGTGAAGTTCCGCATATATGCCGCCTCGTTCAATCAACTCGTCGTGCGTGCCTTGCTCTGCCATTCGGCCCTCGTCCAGCACCACGATCACGTCGGCATCCTTAACCGTCGAAACGCGGTGAGAGACGATCAAGCTCGTGCGGCCCACCATGATTTCGCGAAGGTGCCGGAGTATCTTCTCCTCCGTATAGGTATCTACCGAAGACAAGGCGTCATCCAGGATCAAGATTCGCGGGCGGCGGATCAACGCGCGAGCGATCGCCACGCGCTGCTTCTGTCCGCCGGATAAAGTTATGCCTCGCTCGCCTACGAGTGTATCGAAGCCCCTGGGAAATCCTCTGATGTCGTCGGCAATGCCGGCCTCCGTCGCCGCTTGCTCGATCTCTTCCTGTGAGGCGCTTTCGACGCCAAAAGAAATATTTCCCGCGACGCTCTCGCTGAACAGGAATGTCTCCTGCGGCACGTAACCGATTGACGATCGCAGCACTGCAAGGGGAATCTCCTGAATCGGATGACCATCAATCAACACCTGCCCTGGTTCGGCGTCGAGCAGCCTCGGCACCAGGTTCATAAGCGTGGACTTGCCCGAACCAACCGCGCCTACGAAGGCGACTGTCTCGCCGGGAGCTATGCGCAGGTTGATGTCTGCAAGCGCCGGCCCCGAGGCGTCGTTGTAATTGAACGTTAGATGTCTAAGCTCGATCTCGCCGAATATTTCTCGTATCTCGCTCTTCTGTTCCACGTCGCGTATGGCCGGTTCAATCGACATTATCTGATCCATGCGACCCATCGAAGCCATGCCGCGCTGGAATATGTTAATGACCCAGCCAAGCGCGATCATTGGCCATACCAGAAAGCCGAGGTAGAGGGTGAACTGCACAAACTGACCTATCGAGATGCCGCCGTCGAGACCTTCGTTTCCCCTGATGACCAGCCTTCCCCCGTACCAAAGCACGGCAATGAACCCCAGGCCGATGAAGAACTGCAGTATCGGATGAAAGATTCCAGAGAGGCGTATCAGTCTCAGGTTACGGTTCACGAACTCGCGATTGACGTTCTTGAAGCTCTCCTGCTCGGCGCGCTCCTGGGTGTAGGCGCGAATGACGCGGACGCCGGCCAACGATTCCTGGGCGCGATTGGAGACTGTGCCGAAATAGTTCTGGACCTGCTCGAACCTGTCGTGAATGCGCTTGGAGAAGTAATTGGTGGCCACCGCGACCAGTGGCATTGACATGAACGCAAACAAAGTAAGCCGCCAGTTTATCGACGCCATTTTCGGTACGAGCAGCGCCATTGCGAACAGCGTGTTCATCGAGTACATAAGCGCGGGACCTACGACCATTCGCACGGCTGAGAGGTCATTGGTGGCCCTCGCCATCAGATCGCCGGTCCTCTGATTCTGGTAAAACTGGAATGGCAGCTTCTGAAGGTGGGCGAAGAAGTCGTTTCGCAGGTCATACTCGATATGTCGAGACATGTTGATAAGGGCACGCCGCTGCATGAAGAGAAAGATCCCTTGCGCGAGGGCGACCAGCAGAAGCATCACTCCATATCGGAGCATCGTCTGTTGTGTGGTTTCCGGCTTCGTCAGAGCATCGATCGCGATGCCCAGGACATTAGGCGCGATCAGCTTAAACAGGTTCGTAACAAACACGCACGAGCCGCCGAAGATGAGCACTGCGCGGTAGGGCTTGAAGTAGCTGACGAGTCTCTTGAACGGGGTCATACCAAATTTCGAATTTCGAATTTCGAATTTCGAATTTCCATCACTCGCCCTTAGTTTCACCATTGAGCCGTATGTAGGTAAGCAGCCCCTTTGCGGCGAGCCGGCCCTCCGAGTCGAAGACATCGCACTCGGCTACAATGATGCGCCGGCCGTCGCGAATCAACCGTGCGTCAGCAATGACTCGCCCCTCGCGAATCGCCGACAGATAGTTGACCTTCATCTCAACCGTCGTGAACCGGTCGTCAGGCTCAGAAGCGCCCACGATTGCAAAAGCTACCGCCGTATCGATGAGGCTGGCGATTGCGCCACCGTGCAGCACGCCCTGCAACTGCAAGAGATCCTTCCGGACTTCCAGGCTCAGACGGGCGCGGCCCTGTTGGACCTCATCGATCTCGATTCCCAACAGCTTAGGGAAGTGGTTGGTCTCGAACTTTTCGCGTATGGCTCTTTCTCTGTCAGGAGTTATTTCCATTCCGACTCTTTCTTTGCGGTTGTTTTTTCCTGGCAAGGGCTGCCGGGGCATTCTTTGGGACCGTCAGCTTCGTTCGCGTACGGTTTCCGGCTTTTGGGGAACTCGGCAAATCAGATTTGCGCTTCTTCAGGCCCGGCGACCATTGGAAAACGGCCAGGTCGCAGCGGCCGCCTTCGTTGAACACCACACCCTCAGCTTCGAGCAAGAGCCTTTGAAGATCGGGCTGGTGTGTTATGACGCGTCCCGTCGATATGCTTCCCCGAGAGTTGATCACTCGATGCCACGGGACATCGCGTCCATCGCGAGGCGTGGCGTGCATGGCCCATCCCACCAGGCGGGGACTGAAGCGATCGTCGAGGAGCCGCGCGATCTGCCCATACGTCATGACTCGGCCGCGCGGTATCCGGAGGACCATGCGATATATCTTCTCAAAGACCTGCTCGAAGCCCTTTCTCGTATTTGCCGGTGTCCTGCCCGCTTGTCGCACCGTTCTCGTTCCTTTTCCCTTCATCTCTTCCACCGTGGTTCGGTATATCGAGTGAACGTCGCCTGTCAGTTTCTCGGAAAGACCAGTCGAGGGGCGGAGCACGCGCCGAGCGGGAGCTCAGTGAATGCGATTTCTCCGTCTCCGGGTGTCCGCGTCTCTCCGCCTGAGGCAACTCTTCATGAAGCTGTTATTACGCACACTCAGGCATAGAGGTTCGGCGGCTCGATGCCAAGCAGTCGGTAATAGGTGAAGATCTGGCCTCGATGATGAATCTCGTGCTCGGTTAATCCCGACAGCAGCACTTTGCGGCGCATCCTCTTGCCATGGAACTCCACCTCTTCATTCAACTGGTCGAGACTGAGCTTGGAGACTTCCTCGAGCAGCTGTTCGTGCTGGCTATCGAAGGCGTCAGCGATCTGGGCTACTGTTTGATTGGCAAGGTCAAGCCTCTCGGTTTTGGTTGAACCTGCAAGCGCCGAGCGCACAAGCCCGAACTCCGCCTCTGGAATGTGGCTGATCAATTCGCGCAGAGTGAACATCCCCGGGCCGGGGCGCCACTCCAGATGCGCGTCGGGCGCCGCCCGTAGCGCGCGGGAGGTCTGTTTGTGAATCCGGTTCCAATTGCCGACATAGCGCTCCGTCTCAGGACAACTCATCTTCGCTCCTTTCGTTGACTCGCCAATAGAGAGCGATATTATCAGCGCCGGGTGTGCACTGACCAGCGTAGCCCGCGCCTGAGCCAGGTTGGTAGGATTCTCTACAAATTCCCGACTCGCTTTACCAGCAGAACTCGCTTCGCGGAGTAACGCTTTAAAGCACAACCGCGTGACACAGAAGGGTCACTGCCGGGTCGTGTCAATCAACACGTGCCAAAAATACGTCGAAGCGAGGTCTGACAGCGCGGCAGTTCAAGCGATTCTTGAGATAAGTAAGGCGAGCTACTCCTTTGGGGCATGGCAGAAAAGCGTTCTTTGACACAAATTGTCAATGACCTCTGACGTAAATTGTCAACGACAGGTCACGAGTGGCGGCCTGGCCTGAAAGTTAATCCTTAACCACAGCGGCGTAAATTGCACTGTGAAATCGATTGCAGTTGAAGGATAGCCTTGAGGAATGACTGGCACGGTCATTGCACAAGACGACACCGGTTCTACAGTTCGTCAGTTTGATAAAGAAACCTCTTCTGCTCAGAGCAACTGCGGGATGCAGAACTAAGTGGTGAAGAATGGAGGGGAGGATGGGGGCCCTGCCTTCCATTCAACGCCAACCACGAGAGACGAGCAGGTCGCTCGGGTAGAGAATGACGATTAAGCAACACTGAGAGAAGCGACAGACAGAACGGAGTTCAGGGTGTAGAGGCACAAGGGGGCGTGGCTCTATATCGTGACTTAGAAGCCGCTGATCACCGAAAGTGATCAGCGGCTTTTATTCTTGGGGTCGTGCTTTTCTTGCCTGCATCTTCACTTCACTTCACTTCAGTGAGGTGGCTAAGAATCTACCGGGATCGGGGCGCCATCGCCTTGTGGTACATCTCCATCACCCAATTGGGAGGATCAGGTTCCTGATCTAACTTCATCTTCAGGCCGAGACTGAGGCTCCAACGGTGAAGCCACGAAGGGCCCATCCGTCCAACGAAGTCATCGCGGGTCTCGTACGCCTTGTCTTCAAGGGCGCGGTCGAGCGTTGTGAATCCATAACCGCGCGTTTCCAATCTCTTCAAGATCTCATCCATGCAATCGGCATTGATGTCGTTGGCGTGGATCAACAGAATTTGAGTGATCTCACGACCGAACGTCTCGCGCGACAGCCCCTCGAAGAAACCCAAAACATCGTCGTTGTGCTCCAAATAGGCTGCTCGGATGCGCCTCAACAGTGGTTGATCGTTCGCCTTACGCGCGTCGACATAGAGCTTGTTGAAGATATAGTCGCTGTTTTCAACGGTGAATGGCGCAACTTTGTATCCGCGAGTCTTGAGGAACTCCTCCAACGCATCCTTGACCTCTTTAGTCGGGCCGGTGTGAGTGAACGGGTGACGGAAATAGAGTTGATAGGGACCTACGGTCCGCATCAATCGCCGAGTGATGACCTCGCCGTAGATTACGTCGTCTTCATACTGTGACAGGGGCGTCGTCTGAAGGTCGGGATGTGAGAAAGTATGATTGCCTAGAACAATGCCGGCTTGTACCCACTGCTGTAGAATGGCGATGCGAGCATCCATCTCCCCCACGACGTGCAGCTGGCGCTCATTCACAAATCCGATGGCGGGCGCCCGATGCCGTTTGAGCGCCGTCAGTATTTCGGATGTCGTTCGGCGTGCGTCGACGAGGTTACCTGAGTCAAGCGCTTTGGGGAGATCGTCGAAGGTGAGTGCTACGGAGCGCCGGGCAGTTTGAGCCTCGGATGATGACCCAAGGAGAATCAGCACTAATACAAGAGAATAACGCATCACTCCTCCAAGCGACTTCGTCGTACCGCATTTCGCGCATCACGGATCACGAATCACGCATCACGGATCATACCTCGTCGAACTCCGGCTGGTATCTGACGATGCCCTTGTGTCCCGACAGCGCGCGGTCTCGCAGCTCGATCGCCATGAAGACTTCATCTGGAACATCGTATTCACTCTGAAGTCCGAACCGGCTTGCCGGGACGAAACCAAAGCGCGGGTAGTAATCGGCGTGTCCGAGCACGACGACGCAGTCGTGACCCTCTTTGCGGCAAATGTCCAGGGCGGTCGCTATCAGCGCCGACCCAATGCCGCGTCTCTGATGTTCCGGTAACACGGCCATCGGACCGAGACCCAGTGCTGAGAAGGTTCCATTAACCGGCCCGCCCGACCCAATCGTCACGAGGCTAAGAAGGATATGCCCGACGACTCGATTGTCTTCCACAGCGACCAGTGAAAGCGCAGCTTTTCCGCCGGCACGCAGCGCTTCAACGAGGTCCGCTTCAGCAGGGCTTCCAAAAGCCAGTTCGTTGACCCGGCGGATCTCGTGGGTATCTTCGGGTATTTCGGACCGCACCGTTGCCATCTGGTCTCCTGAAAATGCGCCACCCGGCGCGGCCATCCGCTCATCGACTAACGAAAGGTCCATAGGCTCGGTTCATCCAGATGAGTAATCGCGTTGAAGCAGTCGAGTGAGAACCTGGCGCCGCCGAAGACGAACTCCGTCAGCGAACAGTTGCGAACGCGCCAGTTTATCTCTATCGCGCTGCGGTCCGGGGCGCCCACAGCCATCTGGACAGCAACACCGATTGGGCCTCCTGATGTGAAGACAACGATGCGTCTGCCTCCGCCTCCGCCGTCAGTGATGCGTCGAATCGCTCCGTGAACTCGATCTCGAAACGCGGGCCAGGGCTCAACGTCTGGAGAGTCGATCTTGCCCTCGAGCCAGTGGAGCACGACTACTTCAAACATTCTTTGAAAGTGGCGGTTGCGCCTGGTCTCGGCTCGTTCGAATGCCTCAACCAGAGCCTTGAACTCCGGGTCCCGCTCGGCAAGCTGGGGCACGAGCCGGTTGAGGATGCCATTCGAGTCGTATTCGCTCAGTTCCTGAATCTGGACTGGTGGAGGCAACGCCAGCCGGGCCTCTTCGGCGCTTGCGGCGGCAAACTCGGCGGTTTGGCGCTGGCGAAGCAGGGGACCGGTGTAGACTTCATCGAAGGTCAGACGTTGGCGAGCCCAGAACTCGCCCAGCTTTTGCGATTGTGCCTCTCCGATCGGCGACAGCTTGTCGCTTTCTTTCTGAAATGGCATTGCCTGGCCGTGCCGTACAAGAGTAAGCGTGCTCATAGAAGTAGTTCGAAATGCGAAATGCGAAATTCGACGAATTGCGAAATTCGAATTGCTAACGAATTTCGCATTTTCGCATTTCGAACTTCGCATTTCATTCGTGTTTTCTCAGTTCGATCTTTGCGATCGCTTCGCGATGAACTTCATCGGGACCATCTGCAAGCCTCAGCGTCCGAGCCCCCGCCCAGGCAGCCGCGAG
>JBGPFL010000266.1:0-6716 GCA_041483295.1 Blastocatellia bacterium
CCGGCAATTCTCGAAGGCTTCTACCTCGGGCAGGAGACCGGAGTCGCCGTCGCCGACGTGCTCTTCGGCGATTACAATCCCGCGGGCAAGTTACCGGTCAGCTTTCCGCGTTCGGTTGGACAGTTGCCGATCTATTACAACCATAAGCCGACGGCCAGGCGCGGATACCTGTTCACCAGCAAGGAGCCGCTCTTCCCTTTCGGTTATGGTCTGAGTTATACAACCTTCGAATACTCGAACTTGAAAGTGGCGCCCGCCTCGATTGCGCCGAATGGCCGCGCGGCCGTCAGCGTGACCGTGATGAATACCGGCAAACGGGCGGGCGACGAGATCGTGCAACTGTACATTCGCGACTTGGTGAGTTGGGTGACGCGTCCGGTCATGGAGTTGAAGGACTTCAAGCGCATCACGCTCGCGCCGGGCGAGAGCAAGACGGTCACCCTGGTCATCACGCCTGAAAAACTTTCGTTTCTGGATTTGAATATGAACCGTACGGTTGAGCCGGGTTGGTTCGATATTATGGTGGGACCGAGTTCAGTGAAGTTTCAGAAGGCTAAGCTCGAGGTGGTCGCCAAATGAGTCGAGACTCCATCGTGGGCAACCACGTAGTGTGATTCACCCTCTTCAGAGGAGTGAATTTGGGCGGAGCGGTGAGCAATCGAGACTTGCGGGTTTAGTGAACGAGTTCGCCTGACAATCCTGCTGGTCACAAGGTCAGGATGCACGAGAATCATTTTGATCACTCTGGAGAGACAACAATGAGCAGACTGCGGGATCCTCGAGCGTATTTGTGCGCGATAGTCTCCGTACTGATGGTTGTTTGCGGCCGGATCTCTGGAGATGCGCAGACTCAGGGTTCCGACAAATGGGCAGACTATGCTGCGGGCGATTACGACATACTCCCGAATCTCATCTATTCAACGGCGAACAATACCGACTTAAGGCTTGATCTGTATCTGCCTAAGGACCGCCGCACACCGAACCCTACGCTCATTCTCTTTCACGGAGGTGGTTGGGTGGATGGGCAGAAGGAACGCAATGTATTCCAACTCCTCCCGTACTTGTCCCTCGGATGGGCAGTGATCAATGTGGAGTACCGGTTGGCGCGTAACTCTCCGGCGCCAGCAGCGGTAGAGGACTGTCGTTGCGCACTAAGATGGGCGACTTATCATGCGAAGGAATACAACCTGGACCCCGCAAGATTTGTGCTGACAGGCTCCTCGGCCGGCGGACACCTTTCATTGATTACGGGAATGTTGCCGGCAGAGTCGGTTTTCAATCGTCAGTGTCCAACTGACAACAGCACTCGATGGAGAGAAGGAACTGAGCCGCAGGTGAGGGTCGCTGCCATCATCAACTGGTATGGCATTACCGACGTGAGCGACCTGATTGATGGTCCCAATGCGAAGCACTATGCAATGGAATGGTTGGGCAGCATACGCAACCGGGAGGAGCTTGCAAAACAGGTCTCACCCATCAACTACGTCCGCGCCGGCCTCCCGCCGATAATCACGATCCACGGCTCCGACGATGATATCGTGCCCTACACTCAGGCGGTGCGACTACATGCGGCGTTGGATAAGGCCGGCGTGCCGAATCAGCTTGTAACGATTCCCGGCGGCAAACACGGCGGGTTCAACCGGCAGGAACTTGTGAACGGCTATGCCGTGATCAGGGAGTTCTTGCGTAAACACAATCTCATGAAGATGGAGTGAGCTACTCCAGAATTCGCAATACCCGAGAGCTCAACAGACAGAACTTCTGATCTGCACAGACTTCAACAGGCAGAAGGTACTTTAGGAGGCGCGATGCTCGCCAGGACATTTCGCTCAATTGGATTGTTGGTTATCTCAGCCTTCTCGACGTCGGCTGTTGCGCCGTTGGCAGTCGCCACGCAGGACAGGAGCGCTCTGCCGCCGCCCGTGGTAATGACCGCACAGCAGGATCACGATAGGATCATGGATCTTCTGCATATCACTTCGCTGCGGCGCGGTGCAGATGGCAGAAACGCTGAGGCCCCCAACGCGGCCAACTACGATGAGTCCAAGGCTAATCCCTATCCGAGCCTGCCCGACCCGCTGGTCTTGAAGAACGGGAAGAAGGTCACGACCGCGAAGGTGTGGTGGAATCAGCGGCGCTCGGAGATCGTGGAAGATTTCGACAGGGAGATCTATGGCCGAGTGCCTAAGAAGACACCCCGGGTGAATTGGGAAGTAACCGGCACAACCAGGGAAGTGAAAGGCGATGTACCGGTCATAACAAAACAACTCGCGGGACACGTTGATAATTCAGCGTACCCGCTCATTACTGTCAACATTCAGGTGGCGCTGACGACTCCGGCCAACGCGACTGGGCCGGTGCCGGTGATCATGGAGTTCGGATTCAGCGGCCCGCGCCCTGCTCCTCCTGGTGGCGCTGCGCCGGGCGGGGCGCCCGTACCCACCGGGCCCAGTTGGCAAGAACAGGTTCTCGCCAGGGGCTGGGGCTATGCCACCATCACCCCTAACAGCATTCAGGCCGACAACGGCGCGGGCCTGACGCAAGGCGTCATCGGTCTGGTTAACAAAGGCCAGCCTCGCAAGCTGGATGATTGGGGCGCCCTCCGTGCCTGGGCCTGGGGCGCCAGCCGCGCCCTGGATTATTTTGAGACCGACAAATCCGTCGACGCCAGGCAAGTCGGACTCGAGGGTCACTCACGCTATGGAAAGGCAACGGTCGTCGCAACGGCGTATGACCAGCGTTTCGCCATCGCCTTTGTCAGCTCCTCCGGTGAAGGCGGCGCCAAGATTCACCGCCGCAATTGGGGCGAGCTGGTGGAAAACGTCGCCGGGACAGGCGAATACCACTGGATGGCCGGCAACTTTCTCAAATACGCCGGTCCCTTAAACTGGAACGATATGCCCGTCGACTCTCACGAACTGATCGCTCTGTGCGCCCCGCGCCCCGTCTTCATCAGCGCCGGCGCAACGAAGGGCGATGGGTGGGTGGACGCCAAAGGCATGTTCCTGGCCGCGGCCGGCGCCGGACCCGTGTACAGACTCCTGGGCAAGAAGGATATGGGAACTATCGAGTTCCCCGCGATGGAGACGCCCTTGATTGATGGTGACGTGGCCTTTCGCCAGCACAGCGGCGGTCACACGCCGGGCCCCAACTGGCCGACATTCCTGACGTTCGCCAGCCGCTACATCAAGGGGCCGCCTCTTCGAGCCGCGCAGCCTGCGACGAGATAGGACCGTGATGCGTGATTCGTGATGCGTGAAAAACCGGATCACGTATCACGCATCACGCATCACGGATCACGCATCACGCATCACGCATCACGGATCACGCATCACGCATCACGCATCACTCAGTTCTTGCCTTAACCCGGAGGCAGCTTATGTTCTTAAGGTCATTTGCAACATCCATTCTGCTGGCCGCAACACTCCTCGCATCCGCCCACGCCCAACAGAAGCCGGTTGGTCAATTCGATAGTCACGAAGACGTGGGAAGTGTTGCCACGCCTGGCACTGTACTGTTCGACACGGAACACCAGACATATACGATCACCGCTTCGGGCACGAATATGTGGGCGGGCAAAGATGACTTTCACTACCTGTGGAAACGCATGAAAGGGAATTTCATTCTGCGCGCCCGAGTGGAATTCATCGGCAAAGGCGTTGATCCGCATCGCAAGATCGGTTGGATCGTTCGCCCCAACCTGGATACCGACGCGCCGCACGTCAATGCCTCCGTCCACGGAGACGGCCTGACTTCATTGCAATTCCGCCGCACGAAGGGCGACGTAACTCAAGACATGAGGGCATCGATCACGGCCCCGGATGTCATCCAGCTCGAGCGCAACGGCGATACCTACATCATGTCCGTCGCCCACTTCGGTGAGATGTTCACGACGCAAGACATCTCAGGCGTCGCGCTCGGCGATGAAGTCTATGTCGGCCTCTATGTCTGCTCGCACAACAACAGTGTGGTCGAAAAAGCCGTGTTTCGCGATGTGGAAATCACCGTGCCCGCCAGAGACAATTTCGTTCCGTATCGTGAATACATCGGCAGCAATCTGGAAGTCATGGACATCGCAACAACGGAGCGAAAGATCCTGTACCGTGTCAAAGATTCGCTGCAAGCGCCCAATTGGACGCGCGACGGCAAAGCTCTACTCTACAATCACAATGGTTTGCTCTACCGCTTCGATCTTGCGACCAATACGCCGACCCCCTTTGACACCGGTGAAGTTAAGAACAACAACAACGACCACGTCATCTCGTTCGACGGCAAGATGCTCGGCATCAGCAGCTCGAGCAGAGAAGATGGCAATGTGTCGATGATCTACACCGTACCCATCAACGGCGGCAACCCTCGGAAGATTACCGCCAAAGGCCCTTCGTATCTGCACACCTGGTCGCCTGACGGAAAGTCTCTGGTCTATACCGGAGGCCGCAACGGCGAGTTCGACATCTATAAGATCCCTGTCAATGGCGGCGAAGAAATTCCATTGACGACGGCGCGAGGACTGGACGACGGACCTGAGTACTCGCCCGATGGCAAGCATATCTACTTCAACTCCATGCGCACCGGCACCATGCAACTCTGGCGCATGAACGCCGATGGCAGTGAGCAACAGCAGCTCACGAACGACGAATACAATAACTGGTTCCCGCACCTCTCGCCCGATGGAAAATGGATCGTGTTCATCACCTTTCCGAAAGATATTTCTCCGAGCGATCATCCGTTTTACAAGCGCGTCTACTTGCGTCTGATGCCTGTCAGCGGAGGTGCGCCAACAGTGATTGCCTACCTCTATGGCGGTCAGGGCACAATCAACGTACCGTCGTGGTCGCCGGACGGTAAGAAGATTGCGTTCGTCAGCAATACGGATATGAAGTAGTAAGACATCAGCGAATGGGTAGAACTAGAACACGACTCAAGATGCCCGCTGCGTCGGTCTCATTAACACCCCACCTCAGTGGGGTGTCTGGTGGGGACCATGCTGGCAAAACCGTTTTAACGGTTTCTGATTTGCCCCAGGGTGATCTCAACCTTGCGTGCAGAATCTGTCGCAGAAGCTGGTGGCTACGACAACGGGGAAAACCGTTAAAACGGTTCTTGCGTCGCTTGGGGACAAGACACCTCACTGAAGTGAGGTGTTAATGAGACGGCGCTTGCCGCGCGAAGAGTGTGAAGGAGTCAAAGGCATAACCACGCAGCTAGTCTGCCTTTCAATTGCACTCGTAGTGAATTGCTTTCACGGAGCATTGCCGGCTAATCGCTGCGCCACTGAATTACCAAGAGGAATCTATGAAACATTATCGTTGGGCCTTCGTCTGCGTCTTGCTTCTTCTCACTGCTCCATTGCTGGCTTTGCCGCAGGCCGCCACGAGCGGGCAGACAGCTGTTCCGCCTTATAAGAACCCCGGGCTGCCCGTCGAAAAGCGAGTGGATGATCTCGTGTCGCGGATGACACTGGAGGAGAAGGTCTCGCAGATGATGAACGGAGCAGCGGCCATCGAGCGATTGGGGATCCCGGAGTACGACTGGTGGAACGAGGCTCTACATGGTGTCGCTCGCGCAGGCTATGCTACGGTGTTCCCGCAAGCCATCGGCCTGGCCGCCACGTGGGATGAGGACCTCGTCCGCCGGGTCGCCGACGTGGCCTCAACCGAGGCGCGCGCCAAGCACAACGAATTCGCGCGCACGGGCGACCGCGGCCGCTACAAGGGCCTCACCTTCTGGAGCCCCAACATCAATATCTTTCGCGACCCCCGCTGGGGTCGCGGGCAGGAGACCTACGGCGAAGACCCTTACCTGACTTCGAGATTAGGAGTCGCCTTCGTAAAAGGCCTGCAGGGCGATGATCCGCGTTACTTCAAGGTCGTCGCGACGCCCAAGCACTACGCCGTGCACAGCGGGCCCGAGCCCGAGCGACACGGCTTCGACGCCAAAGTCTCCGAGAGAGATTTGAGAGAGACCTATCTTCCGGCGTTTCGCGCGACAGTTGTCGAGGGTCGCGCGGGTTCCGTGATGTGCGCCTACAACCGGCTCGACGGCGAGCCTTGCTGCGCTAACAAGAGACTGCTGACCGAGATTCTCCGCGGAGACTGGGGCTTTGCCGGATATGTGGTGTCAGACTGCGGCGCGATCTACGATATTCACACCGGTCACCGCTTCGTCGATTCGGAAGCAAAGGCCTCGGCCCTCTCCGTCAAAGCCGGAACCGATCTGACCTGCGGCAAGGAGTACACCTCTTTGATCAAAGGCGTCAAAGATGGACTGATCCGCGAAGCCGAGATTGACACCGCGTTGAAACGGCTCATGACGGCGAGATTCAAGCTCGGCATGTTCGATCCGCCTGAGATGGTCGCTTACGCCCGAATCCCATTCTCAGAGAACGACACGCCCGCCCATCGAGAACTCTCTCTCAAAGCCGCGCACGAATCGATCGTGCTCTTGAAGAATGAGCGGAACACGCTCCCGCTGAAGAAGGATCTGAAAACGATCGCCGTCATCGGCCCGAATGCAGACGCCGCCGAAGTGCTGCTCGGCAACTACAACGGCCAGCCATCCAAATCGGTCACCCCGCTCGAAGGGATCAGGAACAGCGTCTCACCGGCTACGAAGGTCCTTTATGCGCTCGGAGCCACATTGACCGGTGATGTGGGCGCGCCCGTGCCGGCTTCCGCTTTGCCGGGAGGCTTTGCGGGTGAGTACTTCAACAACAA
>JBGPFL010000267.1:0-6713 GCA_041483295.1 Blastocatellia bacterium
AGGATGATGTGTTTGCCAAGCGGGTCCTGGTCCATAAAGTAGGTGCGAGCCACGGACTCGTTGATCACGACAACATCCTTTGCCCCTTTTGTGTCTTGCGGCGTGAACTCGCGCCCACCTGTGAGCGTCATTCGCATCGTCCTCACATAGTCTGGGCCTACGATGTTGAAGTCGAGCGACGGCATCTCGCCCTGGCGCGGCGTGTAGCCTTCGACTTGCAGCGTGATTCGCATGCCGCTGCTGCCCAGCGGAACGATCCGCGCCAGACTGAGAGAGTCGACGCCGGGCAGCGAAGAGACGCGATCGAGCAGCGACGAGTAAAACTGCCGGCCTGCAGCCTCCTGGTAACCGTTCAGTGCCAGGTCTACCGGAGCTACCAACAGCTTCTCGGTATCAAAGCCCGCGTCGATCGCATTCAGTTTGCCGAGGCTCTTGATGCAAAGACCCGCCGAGATCAGCACAACCACCGACAGCGCGATCTGGGCGACCACAAGGCCGTTGCGGATCAGCGCGCGACGGCCGCCGGACGCCGCCACGCCCGACTCGTCCTTGAGCGCATCGATCAGATCCGGCTTCGAAGCCTGTAATGCCGGTGCGAGTCCAAAGAGCACCCCGGTTGCAATCGACAACAGGATCGTGAAAGCCAGCACTCGTCCGTCGAGCCTGACCTCGACAGCGGGAAGAAAGAAGCTCGTGGCTGAGGGCTTGAAGCTGAGCAGGAGATCGATGACCCAGGTAGCAACCAGAAGCCCCAGCGCTCCTCCTATGACCGAAAGCATAACCGCTTCTGTAAGCAACTGTCTGATCAGTCGCCAGCGGCTCGCGCCCACCGCCAGCCTTACGGCGATCTCTTTCGCGCGTCCGGTAGCGCGAGCAAGAAGAAGGTTGGCAACGTTCGCGCAAGCGATGATCAAGACCAGCGCCACCGTCGACAACAGCAACCACAGCGGCGTCGAGAGATCGCTCACCGCCGAGACATTCCCGCGTTGCGCGCTCTCGAGCACGATCTCCGCGTCCACCGCGTTCGGATTAGCCGCCGCCAATTGAGAGGAGATCGTTGTGAGCCCGGCTTGGGCCTGCTCTCGGCTCACGCCCGGTTTGAGGCGTCCCATCATGTCGAGCCACGACATGTTCAGACTGTCGAGGGCGCCCTTCCACTTTGGCATAGCCGCAGCTTGCATCATCATCGGCAAATAGACGTCCGGGATCGATCCCAGCTCCGTGCCCGTGAAATCCCGAGGCGCAACGCCGATGATGGTGAAGCCCTGACCGTTGATTGAAATCGCGCGGTTCAATACGGCAGGATCGCCGCCGAATCTGCGCTGCCAGAGCCCGTAGCTCAACACGACAACCGGATTGGTGCCCGCCGTCGCGTCCTCATCGGGCAAGAAAGTCCGCCCGACCTGCGCCTTCACCCCGAGAACGTCAAAGTAGTTGCCGGTCACGATCTCGCCATAGATCCGTTCGCTCTGTCCCGCTTCGCTCATGCTGAGCGGGGTTTGAGCAGACGCGATCAGACCTTCGAGCACATCGTTTTGATCGCGTAGGTCTTTGTAATTGGGATATGAGAAGCTCGAGTTGATTCCGCGATCATTGCGCCCCAGCACAGTGACAAGCTGCTCGGGGTGCTCGACCGGCAACGGTCTCAGCAATACTTTGTCGACCAGGCTGAAGATTGCCGTGTTCGCGCCGATGCCAAGCGCGAGCGAGACTACGACTACGAGCGTCAATCCGGGCCGCTTTGCGAGAAGCCTGGCGGCGTAACGAAGATCTTTGAGAAACGCGTCCATCAAAGCCCCCTCCTATTCCGATTCTACGCTGAGAGCCCGCAGCGAGGGTGCACCTCTGCACTGCGAGAATTAAGCCACGCCTTCTCGTTGAGCCCGGAAGGCTTGATTGTCCGCGACAGCCAGTTCTAAGGACACGAAACCTCTCGGTTTGTCGCCTGGAGAGCCAAACGCCGTGCCAGTCTCGCTGCGTTGCCTAACCGACAGAATAGCTTGCTTTCGCGGGGGCTTTTGCTTGGTGGAGAGCCTCGGGATGTGCGAATGTGGGATTGTGGGTTCCCAAATACGGGAAGTGGTCAGAGCAGGTGTCAGGGGCCAGGGAAGAAGGGGCCAGCAGCTGAGTTTGCTCCAGTCACAGCTTTCAATTCGTTCTTCAGGCGCACTCATTCGATTCCCGGCACTCAAACAACGCGAGGAGGCTATGCCTTGACTTTGACAGTATTGGATCTGCTGCCCTTCCTTATCACTGTAAGCTCATTCTTGCCAGAATGGAGATTCAACTGTCGCTTTGTGCCTTCAACCCTTAATCGCCCTGTGCTCGGTTCGAATGATGCCCTTTGGTCGAGCAGGACTCCATTGATCTCAAGCTGCATTGCGCCATTGAAGTTTGCTCCGGATATTACCAGCTCGGAAGAATCCGCTTGGAACTTCGCCTTTGTGATTTCGGGAGGAGCCACCGGCCCGCCCAGGACTATGTTCAGTGGGTTGAAGAGGAACGAATCGGGCGGCGGCGGTGGAATTCTGGGCCTGCTAATAACGAAACCGAAGTCGGAATAGCCGTCGCCATTGATGTCAAAAGCGGGTCCAAAAAACAGATGCGCATCCTTCTCCTCGATGAACATTTTGACGTCCTGTTCGTCGCGTCCGACCTCGAGGGTCGTTCCGCTCTTCAGGTCCTTGGAACCGAGAATGAGATATGCTGCACCTGAATCTCTGAACCTGTTCTTAGGTCCCTCACCGAAGAGCGCTTCTACGAGAATATCTGATATCCCATCGCCGTTTAGATCCATCGCGAAGACCTGAGACCCGAAAGAATCGCCTTGTTGGAATTCGGAGTCAGAACCTCTTGCGGCGCCGCGAATGGTCACGTCCTGCTGCCCTTCACCTATGCTTATCCTCCGTCCTAACAACGATCCGGATCCAAACACAACATACACCTCGCCAGGGAAGTCCGGATCGGGCGTACCGTCGGCCAATGTGCGATTCGCCAGGCCAACCAAAATGTCCGCAATACGGTCACCATTGATGTCTCCAGCGGCGATTGCCGGTACACGTCCGGGGACTCCCACGATAACGGCGGAAGCTCCTCCTTGCGCAAGAGAGATTTCAGTGCCTGTTCGCAGTTCAGTTGATCCCGCCACGATATCCACTCTTCGGTCGACTGGTCTGCCGATCAATAGGTCCGAGATCCCATCACCGCTTACATCCGCCACGCTAACGCCCGAGATTCCATTGGTGTCTGCAGTGATGACGATGTCCGGCGCTCGCGACTGGAGATCTACTACGCTGCCGGACGCGAACGGCCCAAGGATAATATGGACGATAGAAAGACCCTGAGGCACCAGGAGTCCGATCGATATGAGGTCCTTTGCTCCATCGCCATTTACATCCGCGCTACCCTCGAACTGGAAGAAAGGTATTCTCAGATTGCCTGAAGAGGGTTTGAATATCTTTACGTCCGGCGTCCACTCACGTAAGTCGATTTCTCCGGGCCGCAGGCTGGGCGAGCCGAAGTAGATGTATGCTGCCTCTTCCTTCCTGCCATCCGGCGCAACAGCATTGAGCACGTCAGCAACTATTTCGTCTATTCCGTCGCCATTCAGATCTCTCGCCGCGTGCAGGCCACGAAATCTCGGCAGACTGAACGAGGGGCCCTTCGGAGCGATGGATAAGTCCACGCGCCTGACCTCAAGGGTTCCTGATGACGGGTCCAGACTCTTCCCCCCGAATATGATCCCGCCTGCAGTCAGATCCAGAAGCGGCGGCGTCACCGATAAAAGTAGATCATCAATTCCGTCTCCATTGAAGTCTCCGCTGCCGGCTATCGGGCCAGCGGGGACGACGATATCAGGCTGCCGGCTCGTGAGATTGATCTGCGTCGGCAGAGTCCTGCCAGTTCCTATCTGAGTGGTCGGGTGAACTGAAGCTGAGGTGGCGAGGCTCAAGAACAGCAGCGCTAAGCTCGGTACCAACGCGTTTCCAGAGTTTCTCATATCACCACTCTCCTGCCACGAGGGTCTGACGAACTGACTCTCTTTCGGCCGTCAAGAATTGAGACTTAGACCACAGCCCGCGACCGCTGATTATCTGCACATCCTATGCCACGCAGAGGTCCCGTCGAAGTTTCTATTGCTGGCAAAGAAAGAGCACTCTTGCGCGATGCATTCGGGCCAGGACAGCGACCGGCGAATAAGTGAACGGTGAGGTAGACGGAAACTTGTCGGGAATAAACTATCCAGATCGGTTAGTTTATGTTCAGCAGGACACCCAGGACACTTACGCGGCGAATTAACCGGCGTCAAAACAGATGGGTCCCGCCGCGTTGCCTCGTAGATCCGATGCTCGTTGCCGCGAGGACGGGCACAGCGACGGCTACCAATGGAATGATCTGGGCATCAAGAACTTCCCAATCAGATCGGACTAGATGCTCGCCTTCTTGAATGTAACAAACATTTTTCGGGTCGGCCACATCTTGCACCGTCCGACGGCCCTTTCGTTTCGCGTGAGGTTGCGTCTAGATCTGTGTTAGCCAATCCGCCAGACATCGTTTATCATTGTCCAGACCGGCGCAGAGGTATTATGGCAATGAGCCGAAGCGAAACCGAACAACTGCTAAATGCCGCGCTGCAGATGTCGCGTCCTGAACTCGAGCGCTTCGTTGCCAGACTGTTCGAACTCAAGGCCAGGCAGGACACGCCCAGCCTGCGAAAGAGAGAATCGGAGCTGCTGCTCGAAATCAATCAAGGCGTCCCAAAGGCTTTGCGGCAAGGGTACAATGCCTTGATCAAGAAGCGGCGGAAGCACAAGCTCACCAGTACAGAGCATCGCGAACTGCTGGAACTCACGAAGCAGATAGAGCAGCTTGATGTCGAACGACTGAAGATGCTATCCGAGCTTGCTCGATTGCGCGGCGCGGCACTCCCTGAACTGATGCGCGATCTGGGCATCCAGCCACCCGAACCGGATTATGCCTAAGCCCCGCCCAGGCTCCGAATTACGCCGGCTCACAATCGCCCGCGCGCAAGCTTGTTGCGAGTACTGTTTGAGCCAGGCTAGGTATTCAACACAATCGTTTGCCATCGAGCACATCATCCCCAGACACCGAGGCGGCAAAACAACCTCGACGAATCTCGCTCTGTCGTGCCAGGGATGTAACAATCACAAACACACCAAGCTCAAAGCCAATGATCCCGTCACGCACAAACTTGTCCTTTTGTTCCATCCCCGGCGGCAAAAGTGGGCGGACCACTTCGCTGGAGCGCCGACTACAGCGAGATAGTTGGTCTGACTGCCAATGGACGTGCCACGGTGACAGCCTTGCAACTCAACCGAGCTGAGGTCGTCAATCTGCGGCGACTGCTCTTCGCCCACGGCGAGCATCCGCCAGCGCTTAATACCAACGTAGAGCGATAATTCCTCGCCTTAGAACGGCTGGACTGGAAGATGCGGGAAGTCAGCGTCAGAGTGGATGTCCAGCTTCGCGTGGAAAAACCTGTGCTAGAATTGCCGCCGTGAACAGAGATCGAGTCAAGCTCCTGCTCGAAGAGATCCGCGCCGGACGTATCAGCGTCGAAGAGGCAACCGAAGAACTGACAAACCTGCCTTATGAAGACCTCGCCTTCGCGAAGGTCGATCATCATCGCGACCTTCGCGTAGGCTTTCCGGAGGTCATCCTGGGCGAGGGCAAGAGCGCTGAACAAATATCTGCCATTGCCCAGCGAATACTCGACCACAGCTCGAATCTGCTCATCTCGCGGACGACGGAGGAGGTCTTCAGAAGAATCTCGCTACTCGCACCGGAGGCCGAGTTTCACCGCGAGGCCCGGATGGTGGCAGTAATGCGCGATCGCACCGAACGCGGGGACGGCGCGATAGCGGTTATCTGTGCAGGCACCTCCGACATTCCCGTCGCTGAAGAGGCGGCCGTCACAGCCCAGACGATGGGTAACCGTGTGTCGCGTATTTACGACGTGGGCGTCGCGGGAATTCACCGGCTGTTTGCCTCGCGCGACGAATTCGCTGCCGCGCGAGCAATCGTCGTAGTAGCTGGAATGGAAGGCGCTCTTCCCTCTGTTGTGGGCGGCCTCGTGGCCGCGCCAGTCATCGCCGTGCCCACCAGCATCGGGTATGGAGCTTCGTTCGGCGGACTGGCAGCGCTGCTTGGCATGCTGAACTCGTGCGCGTCGAACGTATCGGTGGTAAACATCGATAACGGTTTCGGCGCGGGATTCGTGGCCAGCCTGATCAATCGGAAGAGATAGGCAGGTCAGGGGTCAGGGGGTCAGGGATTCAGGGGTTCAGAAGTCATTAGTTAGTGGTCAAGCACGTGAGTTAGTGGTCAAGCACGTGCGGTCAGTTGTGGTTCGTGGAGACCGGGAGACTCACCGCTGATCTCTGACCTCTGACTTCTGACCTCTGACCTCTGACCCCTGACCCCCCAGATAGCTGTCCAGCCTGGCGCGAAGAATCGCCCGGGCCTGCTGGACTCTCTTCCGCGTATTTTCGGTAGTGATGGCGAGCTGTTCAGCAATCTCTCGGTAAGCGGTCTCTTGCAAGAAGCGAAGCACAAAAGGCTGCCTCAGCCTTGCGGGCAACTCCTCTACTGCGCGGCTGACATAGCCGAGCATCTCACGCGTCAAAAGCGTATCCTCCGGCGATTTTCCGCTCGGCGGCGCGGGTTCCCGATCTGCGGCCAGCATCTCGTCC
>JBGPFL010000268.1:0-6711 GCA_041483295.1 Blastocatellia bacterium
GCGCTCGAACGAGGCGGTCCGCCAAGCCAACCGGGAACTGGCACGGATGGCCAAGTTTCTCAACGTGTTTTGCATTCACGTTCGGAATAGACCAAACGTCGCTGGGATTTTTCCCCTTGGGGTTCCCGCTGTACTGGCCTTTGCGTGGCCCGTTGTACATTCGCTTGCCTGGATACTTCTGCGGCTCTCGGACCGCATCCAGATCAAACGTGTAGCCGTCGCCCTTTGTGAACCACATCACTGCTTCATGTCGACCGCTGAAGCGGTTGCGGCCGTGAACGCCGTGACCGAACGTCCAAATAATGCGATTCCGCAGAACGATTCCCTCAACTGCCCGGAGAATGGCAAATACCTCGTAGTCGAGTGGGTACACGCAGCCATTCTTGACGTAGTAGCCGATCTCCCAACAGATGCTCCCCCCTTCTTTTGTGATGCGGGCAATCTCCGGGAGCACTCGTTTTTGCGCCGCGATGAAGTCTTCCAGCGATTTCGATCGCTCGTACGCCTTCCCGATACAGTAAGGCGGTGACGCAATCGTCAGGTTGACGCAATTGTCCGGCATCCGGCAGATCAGTTCCATGCAATCGCCATGAAACAGGATTGTTGGCGTTCGAGTTTTCAACGATCGAACCGCATGGCCTGCAGACTTATACAGTTTGATTTGTTGCACTCTCAGAAGAATACATGATTCCGACGCAAAGATCTAGCGCGGCGAACGTTTGCCGCGTCGTTGCCTCTTGCACACGACGTCAGACCACCTCCGAGGTGTCGTGCAGCTTGCCGCCCAATTCGTAGTACGTCAGGCGACGGCCGACGATGGTCTTGAGCGCGAGACTGAACCGATCGAAGTCCTTCATCTCTTGCCGGTAGTTGTAGCCGTAGGCTTGTTCGTCCATCAGATCAACGGAGTAGCGTTCTACATTTCTGAGGATGTCCAGATTGTCGCCAAAATAGAGTTTGTTCCCTGCATCCACCGGGCTTCGCGCGCCGATTCTAGCATGCCGCGATGAGTTGCTCTAAGCTCCAAACGTGCTCGGTTATCCAAGACTCCATCGCTGGCGACATGCGAAGAGCCGAATGGATAATGCGCTAAGTACAGAGGGCCTTTTGATTCTTGCATGAATCTCGTAGGATTAATCTTGTGTTGCTGGTATGGGCGATCAAACGGACAAGGGACATCCCGGCTGACGCTAATTGGTGGATAAGCATCTTTCAGCTGACACCCGGATGTTTCCAGGGTGCGCGGTATTGTCGCGCAAGTAGTCGATTGGCTTCCTCGTCGCCTACCACCCTTTGCTTCGCCGAATCCCACACCATCGTTCGGCCAAGCTTCGACGAGATGTTGGCCACTATGCAACTGGCAGTCGAGATGTGTCCCTCTTCGATGTCGGCCACCGGGCGTCCTCGCGATGCGATCGCGCTTAGCAAATCCTGAAAGTGATGCCTGACTGCAGGGGCGACATGACGCTCGAGATCCACCTCGGTTCGATCTTCGGGATACTGATCCAGCTCGTAGGTGACATCGCGGTGAACCGGCGCGCCCTCGACTGGAATGAAGTCGTAACTGAAGACGCTCGCCTTGAGCGTGCCTTTGTCGCCGTAGATCGTCGCTCCCCACGGATAATTCGGATCATTCGGCTGGCCCCACGATCGGTGCTGCCACACAACCTTCAAGTCGTCGAAATCGAAAGTCGCCAACTGCGTGTCAGGAGTGTTCGCCTTGCTGTTCTTGTCGATCAGGATTCCGGCTGTCGAGGATATTCGCTTCGGCCATCCCAGCCCAAGCATCCATCGAACCATGTCGAGCATGTGAACGCACATGTCTCCGAGTATGCCGTTGCTGTACTCCATGAACCCGCGCCAGCCGCGAGGATGAACGAGCGAGTTGTATGGCCGCATGGGCGCGGGTCCGGTCCACATCTCGTAATCGAGATAATCGGGCGGCGCGGTGTCGGGTGGGTTCTCGCGTGCGCGCATCTGGTAGTAGCAGTAGACCTCGACCAGTCCAACCTTGCCGAGTTTGCCTTCGCGAACGATGCGATCGCGGGCTTCGACAAGGTGCGGCGTGCTGCGACGCTGGAGTCCCACCTGCACGACGCGTTTGTGTTTGCGAGCGGCGGCGACCATGGCCTGGCCTTCGATCACATCGACGCTAATGGGCTTCTGGAGGTACACGTCCGCGCCCGCCTCGACAGCGGCGATCAACGGCAGAGCGTGCCAGTGATCGGGCGTTGCGATCAGCACGATGTCGAGATCTTTCTCGTTGAGCATCGGCCGGTAATCGGCGAACGTGCGCGGCTTCTTCTTCGAAGCCTGCCGGGTGGCAATCATATCGGCGGCAGCGGCAACCATTCTGCGGTCGACGTCGCAGATGGAGACGACTTCGACGGGCGCGATCTGGATCAACCGGAAGAGGTCCAGTTTGCCGTACCAGCCGGAACCGATCAGACCCACACGCGGTCTTTGCTGCATCAATCCGGAGGCTAAGGCGCGCGCGGAAATCATCGCTCCGGCGCTTGTCTTCAGGAATTCTCTACGTTTCATATCTTTGCGCCTCAAAGGAGAATTGCACGACTGTGAAACAGATTGATACGAAAGAACGCGCCGATCTTACGCCAGTGTGCCGGATCGGGCAAGAGGGCTATCAGTGCGTATCCGGCTCTAAAGCACGGTTGCCGAGAAGAAGGGTCGTCGCCAAACAGAGAATCAAGGAGCGAAGGGTCAGCCGAGTTAGCATAGGTCATCCCCCATCTTTGGTCTTTGAGTATTCTTGCTGCCCGTTAAGGTGACGATTGTACCGGCAGCGACAGAGCCCTCGTCAGTAGCCAATGTTCTTGAATGCGTGGACAACGACTATGGCTAGTACTACTAATCCGATCCCGACGCCAATACCGATCTTCGCGGCAAGTGGAAACCCCTTGCCCTTGACTTGTGCAATGTCGCGGTAGGCAATCGTAGTCTTTGCGCCGGTCTTAGCATCCGCGACTACGAAGTCATCTTCCCCCGCTTGAGAGACGTATCCTTTAACTTCTTTCTTGTCTCGCAGCTTGACCGTTATCCGTGCCTTTTCACCAGTGCCGCGTTTGGCGACCTGCGCTTTGACCTTTGCAATCCGCCGGGTGTCTTGTCCCTGCGAACCAGCAAGAACTGAACTGGCGCCAACGTGCAACAGTGAAATGGCAAGCGCAAGTAAGAGAGTTTTCCTGAACATTGATTTGTCCACCTCCTCTTTGTTTATCGATGCCCTTCTCGCGACCGGTCGCTTCACGGTAATGCGCGGCACGATTCAGTGCAACGGTCTTGAAGCGCCTCTTAATCGGTCTTCATCGGAACGGTAGCAAACGCACACGAAGCGATCTCCGAATTGGTCGACCAGCCTCTTCGTTCCTTTCTCTCCTTGTTTCAGGTTCAAGCCGGTTCGCATAGATGACCGACCTTCATCTGCCAAGGACTGTTCCGACCGGCGGCCAAAGCTTATCCACTTCACAATACGTGATCAAGCCTCGACTGTAGCGTTGGCGGCTCATCATTACATCAGTATCGTAATTCGACTCAGTCCGGCTCGTAGCAGCAGCGTTTCCTGTGTCCCTACAGTGAAGTCATCGCGGCACAGTTCTCGCGCCGTATGGAGGCCAACGTCCGAACGATCAGCTTGAAGACTGAGCCCACATCCGGCGCATCACCACGGCCCTCGCGAGTTCTGAAGATCTCACAGGTTGAACAGCCCGAAATCGAGATATATAGTTGGCGTCCACGCAGCTCGCCAGGGTCTAACCTGCGAGCCGCTCAATCTGAACTTTCGGGGGTAGGAGTAAGTAATGGCAGAGGATGTCCTGGAGACGCTGAATCGTGACCAAGACCAGGCTCAACAGTTTGACCCGGAGCCGCGTTGGCCCGCCTTCATTGCGGTGCTTGCTGTGGGCGGACTTTATACAGCGTTGCCGGAGGCGCTCACATTCGGGCCGCGCTGGCTCATTCCTTCTATTATGATCGGGCTGCTGATTCCAACTATTATTTCTCATCGGACGGGCAAGCACCGACTGAATGCGATCTTCGGTTTCGCAGTGAGCGGAATCCTGACGCTTGGACTAATCCTCTCTTTGACCCTGCTGGTCAAGGCGCTGCCCGAGCACAAGGAGTCACCAGAGTCGCTGTTGCTCTCGGCGGCGTCGCTCTGGGTCACCAACATTCTGGTCTTTGCCTTGTGGTACTGGCGGCTGGACGCCGGCGGGCCGCATCAACGGGACAAGCGTCCCGGACACTCTGAGGGAGCGTTCCTTTTTCCGCAGATGACGATGAATCAAGACGCGCTCAGAGAAGCCGGTCAAGAGAACTGGTCGCCCAATTTTGTTGACTATTTATTTCTTGCCTTCAACACCAACACTGCCTTTTCTCCGACCGACGTACCCGTGCTCGCCAGGTGGGCAAAATTGTTGATGATGCTGCAATCGATGCTCTCGCTGTTGATCATCGCGCTACTGGCCGCGCGCGCAGTCAATATTCTGTGAGGGTCCCTGGAACTCTCGAGGAGAACGAAATGAAAACCATACTTCTGCTCACCTTCCTTCTCGTATTCAGCGGGGAGGCGGTGGCCCAGCAGCCCAAAGAAAGCAATTGGGACGGTTGGCGCCCGTTGTTGGGGAAGTGGACCGGCGAAGGTGGAGGCCAGCCGGGCCAGGCAAGCGGCGGCGGCTTCTCGTTCGACTTTGATCTCCAGGGGAAGGTCCTGGTCAGGCGAAATTATTCCGAGTACCCGGCAACCGGGGGGAAGCCGGCATCAAGGCACGACGATCTAATGGTGATCTATCAGGAACCGGGCAAGGGAACCCGTGCGGTCTACTTCGACAACGAAGGGCACATTATTCACTACTCGGTCAGTTTCTCGGAGGACAAAAGGACGATAACGCTTCTTAGTGATGTGGTCCCGACGGCGCCCAGATTCCGCTTCATATACAACCTGCTGAAGGACGGTTCCCTCGGCATCGAATTCGACATCGCGCCGCCAGGAAAGCCTGATTCCTTTTCGAAGTACGTCGAAGGAAAGGCAAGGCGACAATAGCGCGGAATCCAGGGCGGCGGTTGCGGAGACCGCTTCCTCAACCTCTAGCAGGATGCGGAAACAAACTGCCTTGCCACTAAGACACCAAGACACGAGGGCACGAAGAGTGAAAATGAGGTGCCATTGATCTACCTCGTAGGGCGCGTGAAAGGGAAGAGTTCTTCGAGCAATTCGCGCCAGGCGGCTTGTTCAAGCTCCGGATTGAATAACCGGGCCAGACTGCGGCATCGCTTCGTGAGGTCCGCGAGAAACATAGGGTCGGTCTCGCAGCGAATCATCAAATGTGCGAGCCCACTAGTGTCACCCACTTCGAAGCAGCCCGGATAGTCATCGCCAAGGATTCCAACCGAGCCTGCAATGCGTGAGGCGAGCACAGGCAGTCCGGCTACAATCGCTTCGCCGAGGGCATTAGCCCCGCCCTCCATTCGCGACGAGATCACGAACAATCGGCTCTGCGACATTACGCGGCGCACGCGCGCAGGTGACACTTCGCCGAGCCACGTGTATCTCAGGTTGGACATCATTTCTCGCCGGGCGCGGGCTTCTTCGATTGAGCTTAGCGAGCTGCCCAGGTGGATGACTCGAATTCGCGACGAGTCCGGCAGAAGCCGCGCCGCCATAGCCGCGCGGAACGGGTCCTTCACGCGTCGCAGGTGGCCCACGACGCACACACCGAAGGTCTTCTCTGAAAGCCGAGGCCTCTCTCTTTCGAACGGCGAAACCGATTGATGTATGATTCGCGTCTTCCTTCGCCAGGCTGGGCGCAGTTCGTCGAGAGCTCGGGGTTGAAGCGCGATGATACGGCTAGCAATGTCGAGCGAACGTTGCGCCTTCATGCTCTGATTGAGATCACGATACAAATCGGTGCCTGTGAGCGCGACGATCAGGGGAAGGTCAGGGTGAGCGCGGCGGAAGCGATCGATTGAATCAAAACTGCGTCTGGCGTGAAGCGCAACGAGCAAGTCTAAGTCTCCGCCGGCGTACTTTCGGGAGATGACTACGCGGTGCCCAATCTCTCTAAGAATCTTTGCCCAGCGAATGGCTGTGACTTGATTGCCGGAACGTGATTCGGGCAGTGCGGGGGTGACGATACCAATTTTCATTCTGACGGACCCGCGAAAAGGGACAACGCGTTCAAATGATTCAGACGGCGCAGGTGCGGAAGCCGGCCCACACGTCGCGGCGGTCGGGCGTATAGAAGTTGCGATACGCGTTGCGAATCATTCCCGCCCGCGTGGCCCAGCAACCGCCTCTCAACACCTTGTGATCATCGAACCATGGCGCCGAGTACTCCTTGTAAGGACCCGGCTCAAAACCGGGATACGCACCGAAGTTGGTGGAGGTCCACTCCCAGGCGTTGCCGATCATCTGGCGGCAGCCAAACGCGCTGTCGCCGGAGGGTAGAGCATCCACTTCTATGCATCCCATCGCGGACCAGTCGAGGTTCGCTCGATCGGCGGTGGGCGGCTCATCGCCCCACGGATAAGCTCTTTTGCGATTGGCGATGCTGCGGTTGTGGGATGAAGGCTCACAACTGGCCGCTATCTCCCATTCAGCCTCGGTGGGAAGCCTTCGGCCTGCCCACCTGCAGTACGCCTCCGCCTCGTACCAGTTGACGTGAATCACCGGGAGTCGATCTTCCAGCGCCACCC
>JBGPFL010000269.1:0-6711 GCA_041483295.1 Blastocatellia bacterium
AAGTCTCACCCGACGAACCCAGCCAACCGACGCTTGGCGAAGAGGTAGTGACCCTGAGGAAGAAGGCCGAGACGTTGTCCCGCCTCTACGAGCTGAGCCGCGTCTTGACCTCGGTCTTTTCGCTGAAGGATATTTTCAAGAAAGTCAGCGAGATGATCTTCCGCACGACCCGGGCCGACCGCTTCGTCGTCTTGTTGAAAACGGCGGCCCCCGGCGAGCTTGCGCCGTTTGCGACTGAGTTCCGCAGCCTTACAGGCTCGCCTCACGCCGAAACGATCTCGATAAGCCAGACGGTGCTCGACCGGGTGGTGAGCGAACGGGTCGCGCTTCTCTCATACGACGCGCAGACCGACGATCGGTTGAAACAGTCGCACTCAATCGTTATGCAGCACGTGCGTTCGGTCATGTGCGCGCCGCTGCTTGGCAAAGAGGGAGTGCTGGGAGCGATCTATGTCGACAGCCAGCGATTGATGCAGGTTTTCACTCCGGATGATCTGGATATGCTGAACGCGATAGCGGCGCAGACCTCGATGGCGGTCGACAACGCGATGACTCACGATCAACTGGTCAAAGAGGCGTTGGCCCGGGCCGCCTACGGCCGCTTCATGCCTCGTCACGTCGTCGAGCAGATATTGGCCAGTCCGGAAGCGCTGAGCCTGGGCGGTGTAAACCAGACTGTCACGGTGCTGTTCTCGGACATTCGCGGCTTCACGACCATCTCTGAGAGCTTGCCGCCTGAAACGGTGGTCAGGATGCTCAACGAGTTCTTTTCCGACATGACTCCGATCGTCTTCGGGCACCGCGGGTTGCTGGACAAGTACATAGGCGACGCAGTTATGGCTATCTTTGGAGCGCCGTACCCGACCGACGACTCCGCGATCAGCGCAGTGGCTGCCGCCGTCGCCATGCAGCGTAAGATGCTGCTCCTGAATGAAGAATTGAAGGAGGCCGGGCTGCCCCAACTCGGAATGGGTATAGGCATAAACACCGGCACGGTCACCGTGGGGTACATCGGATCCGAGCAACGTACCGACTATACGGTGATCGGCGACGCAGTGAATCTTGCCGCGAGACTCGAGGGGGAAGCCAAAGCGTGGCAAATCCTGATCAGCGCAGCCACCCTCGAGGCCATCGGCGACGCCTTTCGTGTGAACGCGGTAGGTGAAATGCCGCTCAAAGGTAAGACTCTTCCTGTCCAGGTGTACGAGGTGCTGTGGAAGCCCGAGGATCAACCGGTCCCGTCAACGAGGGCTTGATCTTCCCTCCCGGTTAACTTCCCAACATTCCCGCCGCCTCCTCATCCACCAACCACGTGAGCTTTCCGCTTCGAGGCTGAATGAGCTGGCTCGGATAGAGCTCCGGATCGGCGGGTCCCTCGAGCACCTTCTTCAGCGACTGACCCTTGTCCTCTCCAGCAACGAGGAATGTCACGTTGCGCGCATTGTTTATCGTAGTAGCAGTCAGCGTGATCCTATGAGCGTTGAGCTTCTGGACGTAATTGGCCACTGCGATCTGATCGGAGACCCTGAGCGCGGGTGTGCGTGGAAACAGGGAAGCGGTGTGCCCGTCTGATCCCATCCCGAGAAGCACCAGATCGAACCGCGGCCAGGTGCCAAGCGGAGAAGTACCCGGGTCCGCTCCTCCTGAGAAGAACAGCCTGGTTGTCTCCGAATACTCTCGCGCCGCGCGTTCGCGGTCGTCGAGTTCAGCCGGAATACGAAATATGTTTTCAGGTGGCACCGGCACCCTGGATAGCAGCGTCTCCTTAGCCATTCGGTAGTTGCTGCCCGAATGAGTGGGTGGCACGGCTCGCTCGTCGCCCCAGAAGAAGTAGATCGACGCCCAGGGCACGCTCCTGCTGAATGGCTCTTCCGCTAACAGCGAGAACATCGCACGCGGGGTCGATCCCCCTGACAGCACTGCGGTGAAGCGGCCGAGCCCGACTACATACTGATCGGCAAGCCGCGCAAAATCCTTTGCGGCCTCGAGTGCAAGCTCCTGCGAGTTCCCGTAGACGCGAATCTCCCCACGCGCCACGCTCAATGTCCTCATACCCATGATCTCTCCCAAGACGTGATTAGCGCGGCTAGTATAGCACCGACCGGGCAAAGGCTTCAGCTTAAGTTTCCGGGGACTGCGCGAAGACTGAGAGCCCGAAGGCTTCAGTACTATCGTTCTAAAGTGCTTGGCTTGACGGTCACATCGCGCAGCCTGTAACTTACAGCCTACCATGAACTCAGGAGGAAGCGTGGAAACAGCCAAAGGCCAGACGCGCGAAGAGATGGTCACCAGGCTCGCCCAGCGGATAGACAGTTTCGAAAAGTACACGGATCCACACTCGCACCTCATGGCGGCGCTTGCAGTTGGCCTGGCTCGGCGCATGGGTCTGGCTCAAGCGGACATCGCCACGATTCGCGAAGCTGCCCTCCTCCACGACATAGGGCTATTTGCTATGAGCCCGGCGTATCACTCGTCACCTGGACAACTGACATTTGAGGATCGAATGGATCTCTGGCGCCATCCGGTGATAGGCGAGCAGCAGATGGCAAAACGCGCTGCGACACGCTACGGACAGTTGCTGGTCCGCTGGCATCACGAGAGATGGAATGGATCTGGCTACCCTGACTCGCTCGCATTCGAGGACATCCCGATCGGGGCGCGGATACTCTGCACGGTCGAACTCTATAGCGCGCTCATTTCCGACAGGCCTTATCGCGCAAGACTGCCTGGCGACGAAATCCTCTCTAAGTTGCGGGCCTCAGCGGGGGTCGAGGGCGATCCCTACGTCGTTAAGGCGCTGCTCGCACTGCTGGAGGAACTACGTCAGGCGACCGCGCCGCCGAATGAGGCAGGCACTGCGGTGCCAGTACGCGAGCACGGCGGTCAGATCGAGGCGCCTGTTGCCGCCGAGCCTCCGCCTCAGCCTCAGCCGCACTTCTTCGAGCCGTTTTATGGACCTGGACCCGGCGCGGCGGAAGATCCGGAGGAGCAAGTCTTCGCTCCCACAACTCCGGAGAGGACCAGTCATGAGCCGCAGATGGGTTCATCCTCATCCCCTGCTGAAGCGGCCGCGCCATCGCCTTCACGGCACAGCGAGGTTATCCCGGCGGTGCTTCCGCCCATCGCCTCGATCATCTCGAAAATCGGAGCTCAGAGTCCGCCCGTTGAAGAAGCGGCCTCCTGCCGGGGATGGAAGGCGAGCCGCTACAACAAGAAGTCGCTCATGGGATTCGAGGCGAGCGTCCTGCGCCAGGTCGAGTTCAGGTCGATTGCCATTGCATTCTCCGGCGGTACGCGACTGGACTGGTACCTGAAGACCTGGGGCAAACAGATATTCTCCAATGATCCGCGCTGCTGGGCTGCAATGGTTTCAAAGGCCACCCTTGAAGCGAGGGCGCCCCTCACCGAGGAGCAAATCAGCAGGCTTCTCGAGGATGTGTATGTGCCCGGCGCCTGGTTGCGAAATGCTCAACTGCGCCGCTGGTTCAACGAAATGGATTCCTGGTGGATGGACAATCTGCGCCACAACATCGACGCGGTGGAGGATGAGGTTGTGCGTGCTCAAGCGCTTGCGTTAGGGCTTCAAACGGGTGACTATGCGCTGTCGTTTGATGACGAGACTCGTGGGCTGAAGCGTCCGCTGACGACGGTCTTCTGGCAGTTGGCGGGCCGGGCCGCCAACGATTTGCCTGGACATCCGAATAATCGAGTTCACAACGGCCCGGCTCGTGAGTTCATACTCCGGGTGCACGCGGACTTGCTCTACCTCGATCTGCCCGCTTCTCACGGAGAGCATGCGGGATCGGAAGCCCGGGCACAATGGCGCGAGTGCTGGATCCAGGGCAAGGAGACTGAGGACTCAGATGATCTCTTGAGGCTCACGACGATACCTCAATCGAAGCAGGCTTACCTGGCGACGGCGGACCGCCTGTTGCGCGCGGCTGCACATATAAAGAAGTGGGCGATCGGCTACCAGGAGAGCGGCCTGGCTTCGGCCCGCGAGGTCAGCGATCTGATAAAGGAGCATCGTCCCGTGACCGCTACTTACTCTAAGGACCTCACCGAAGTGGCAGGCGGGCTCCGCAACTACATCATCGTGGCCGAAGCCACGTGAGGGAAGCCGGCCAGTCCCGAACGAGGCACGATGAAATCCTCCGCTGAATGGCAAGCGGGCCGCTCAACAAGGACAGAACGCCGAAAGAGAAATCCGGCGTTAATCACTCATCGCTCATAATTCATAGTTTCTGCCGGATGCTCGATCGCTGATGCCCGCCGCGGTTTCACCATCGACCAAAGTCTTGCAATCAATCCGTGGGATGCGTAGAGCGTCGAGATTATCAGCAGACTCCACTGCGAGTAGAACCAGATGGCCAATACGATCAGCGCGATACCCAGTATCAAGATTCGCGGATGATAGCGGGGCGCCCCTACATTCTTGAAGCTCGAGTAGCGTATCGTCGACACCATCAGGAATGCCAGGCAGGCAACCAAAATTATGAGTCCCACCGCAAATGCCCGGTCGTCTACGGTCCAGGCGAAGACCTGAAGGCCGGTTCGCTGAGAGAGCGGCCTGGGCGTGAAGTGGGCGATGGCAGCTATCAGGCAAGCGCCCGCCGGAATCGGCATCCCAACGAAAGCTCTCTTTTCCGCCTTGGGATTCTTGATTGGGAGATTCGGTTTGGGCTGCCGCGCCTGAACGTTGAAGCGCGCGAGTCTGAGCGCCCCGCAGATAACAAAGATAAACGAAGCAGCCCAGGCAATCTTGTGCAGCCCCTCAATCTTGCCGTATCCCCACGTGTAGGCAAGGACCGCGGGCGCGACGCCGAACGAAATCACGTCGGCGATCGAGTCAAGT
Source organism: Blastocatellia bacterium (assembly GCA_041483295.1). Taxonomy (GTDB): domain Bacteria; phylum Acidobacteriota; class Blastocatellia; order UBA7656; family UBA7656; genus DASYSA01. The sequence continues at coordinate 4,856 of JBGPFL010000269.1, forward strand.
TCGATTCCGAACTCGGACGTCGCGCCAGCAAGGCGCGCAACGCTACCATCGAGGAAATCGAATAAGACTGCGAAGCCGATGTTGATCGCCGCGCGGTCGAAATGCTCGGTGGCTGGGCCAATTTCGCCCAGCGAAAGAAACTGCGCCCCTGCCAGCGACTCCATAACGGAAAAGAAACCGCAGAAGATGTTTGCTGTAGTGAGCAGACTCGGGATCACGTACACAGCCTTGCGCGATCCCCTGCGCGGACGGTTGGTTCGAGCATTCTCTGATGAGGGATGTTGAGGCATATGAGACCTCCGACGGTTCTCAAACGATGCTATGAATCGCTTCGTCTAACGGCGCCTATCCCCGATAACCCGGTCATGATAACACGCTGGGTCGTTATTCCCCCGTCGAAGATCTCGCCCGCGCCTTGCGCGACTTCCGCGTGCTCTGCGGTCAATACGGTCTCTTCTTCGGAATGGACATGCCTCAGCTCAACCTTTTTCGGACCCGTCCAATCACGGACACTCCCCCGACTACGCGGTCGCCCTTGTGTGTCAGGACCTCTACCTCGGCTGGAAGAAGGACATCCATCCGGGAGCTGAACTTCATCAACCCGACGCGCTCGCCGAGTCCCACCCGATCGCCATTCTTCCTCCAGAACACAACCCGGCGGGCTAAGAGTCCTGCGATCTGGCGAAAGACGATCGTGACGTGACGGCCTTGAACCGTCACCACGTTCTGTTCGTTCTCTACCGATGCAATCTCTCGCGATGCAACGTGAAAGGCGCCCGGCTTGTAGCACACGTCCACGATCTCGCCGGCGATGGGCGAGCGGTTTATGTGAACATCGAGCGGCGACAGGAAGATGGAGATCTGGACGGCAGAATCTTTTGCTGAAGGATCCAACGGAGCGACTACCACGACGCGTCCGTCGGCCGGAGAAACCACCAGTGTTTCATCACTAGGGCAGTCGCGTTTTGGGTCGCGAAAGAAGAAGGTCATAAAGGCGGTGAGCAGAAGGCAGACAGTAGCGGCCACCCACCAGCCGAGCACGATGAAGGCCGCCGCGGGTGCCAGGAAGAGGACGATGTACGGGACGCCTTCTTTTGCCATGATTGGGCCGTGAGTCGAATCGAACTGCCTTGAAACAAAATTGGTTACCCGGTGCCACGGGTCTGAGGCGCACCGGGTGCGCGTCTACCCGCCGCTCGCGAGTAACCAACGGCTGACCCTACTCGAACTGGCCGGCTCTCGTTGTGCCGGTTGGCGATCCCTGGAATCAGTGACCTGCTGCTTGCTGCTGTTCCTTGTAACGGCGGAGCATCGTCTCCATTTGGTCTTTCAGGTATAGCTTCTTCTTCTTGAGAGTAGACTCCTCAATCTGTTCCTCAACGCTCGGGTAGTGGAGCGCGGCCAACTCGCTCAGTCGCTTCTCGTACGAACTGTGTTCGCGGGCGAGTTCGGAGAACTGGGAATCGTTGGCCAGCAGGTGCTCCTTGAGCGATTCGGTTTCATTCATCGGATTCTCTCCTTTTCAATATGAGACCAGCCCGATATTGGCTGGCTACATCCACCATTCTGAGCCGGCGTCACAACCGGTCCCTTGACCCGGCAGGGCCGGAGATGGCTAAGCCACAAATGCTAATGTCTGAGTTACAGTACTGGCTCAGCTGAAATGTTCTGTTGGGACGTTGACCTTTTTCGGGCGCCACGTTGCACATAAGAAGAATCAGTCTCAATACCTGCCGAAATGGTACTCGAAAGGCGAAGTCGATGCAAGAAAGGGAGGGGAAATGCGAAATGCGAAATGCGAAATTCCCCTTTCCGTCTCGGTAGTTCTCCTGCGGCGCTCACGCGGCGGCAGCTAT
>JBGPFL010000270.1:0-6697 GCA_041483295.1 Blastocatellia bacterium
GAGGCGTCTGGTTGATTCGAAGCCTGAGACCGTGGTCGTGATCTCTCCGCATTCGCCATCCGATCCGATCGCCTTCACGGCTCGGGCAACGCCGGAACTGCACGGGGACTTTCACGAATTCAATGCGCCCGACGTCAAACTGGCATTTCCGAACGACCTGGAATTGCTCAAGGCGATTGCCGCCACCGCTCGGGAGGAGGGCGTCGAACTCAAGGAGTTGACTCGTGACCACCCGTTGGACCACGGCGCTCTCGTCCCGCTCTATTATCTCCGCGAGGCGGGCTGGGCAGGGCCGGCGGCAGTCTTCGGCTTCACAGAACAGGGGAACGAAGCGCACCTGGCTTTCGGCCGGGCAATTGCGCGAGCGGCGGCTTCAATCCAACGTCGCGTCGCGCTGGTTGCGAGTGGAGACCTGAGCCATCGCCTGATAGTCGGCGGGCCCTATGAATTCGAGCCGACTGCCCACCTGTTTGACGAGCAGATCGTCAACGCCATCGCGAGCGGCGACACGCGCGGGGTGTTGGATGTGGAGCCAACATTGCGCAGTTGCGCCGGGGAATGCGGCTACAGATCGATAGTGATCGCGCTGGGCAGCGTCGGCCACGAGCTTACCGACCATCAGGTGCTCAGCTACGAAGGCCCTTTCGGTGTAGGCTACATGGTCGCAGTGCTGCAAGATGCGAATCGTTTCGGTGAACGAGTTTGATCTGGTGGATGCTCGTTGAGGGCGAAGCGATGAAGAGCCAGGCGGACCGCGTGCGGGGCCGGCTGGCAGGCCGGGTTTGCTCGCTATGTCGGAACTCAACCCGATTACTATACGGTCGCCCGATGACCTATCGCCCCAGGGCCTGGCCCGATTGAGCATCGAGAAATTCATCGGAGAAGGCCTTACCCTCCTGCCGCCGCAACATCCAGCCGGGGTGCTGGCAGAGCGCGCGGGTACATTCGTCACGTTGAGGACCTCGGCGGGAGAATTGCGCGGTTGCATGGGTACGACCGAACCAACGCAGGCCACGGTCGCCGAAGAGATCATTCACAACGCGATTAGCTCTGCGACTCGCGACCCACGTTTTCCGCGAGTAACCGTCGATGAGCTGACAGACCTGAGGTATGGGGTTGACGTGCTTTCCGCGCCCGAGCCCGCACGCGGGCCCGTTGACCTGGATGCAGGCCGCTTCGGCGTGATAATCGAGACGCTGGATGCTCAGCGGCGCGCGTTGCTGCTCCCGCGCATCCAGGGAATAGATACAGTCGATCAGCAGTGGCAAGCGGTGCATCAGAAGGCAGGGATCAGACTCGGGGAGCCGGTGCGCGTTGAACGTTTTACCGTCACGCGATTTGGGAAAGACTGATCACCAGGGAATAGGCAAGAATACCCACGACAGCAGCAGCCCGACACCCATAAACCACCCGAAGGTCTTGAGCCCATGGATGAGGCGATCACGCATATTGTCAGACCTCGTTTCGACCGCCGCAAGCACCACTGCAGTCATCGTCGCATAGAGCGACATCATCAAGATGTGCATCAGCGTTTCCTCCCGGCGGCGATGTCAAAGGCGTCGTAGATAACCAGGTAGTTCAGCAGGCCTGCAAGCAGCATGAAGGTGTTCCCATAATCCGACGTGGCGGGAAGCGGATGGGGGTCGGTCCCAAAACCGAAAGCGAACGAGACCAGATAACAGAGGCCCGAGCCGATCTGAGCGGCGAACCAGAGCACGGTGATCAGGTCGTAGTGGAACATGCCGGGTGGCTCGGCCACCGTTGGCCAAAAGATCCGTCCGTGCAGACTGATCCCAAAGACGAACGCCCCAACAATGATCACAAAGAACAGCAGTGCTCGGCCGTAGCGCCCAAGCACCAGGTGCCCCGCCCCGGGCACAAGCCATGAGGCGAGTAGCGCTACGGCTCGCACCGGCATCGAGGCCTGATGGGGTACATTGAGGGGAACGCGGCGGTCTGAAAAGTGGGGAGTGATGTTATCAGTCAGTCCGTCTCTACTCTGCAAGAGGTGCTCCTTTGTAAGTCTCAGATCGACAATTCTAGGTGGCGCTCGCAAGCAGTGTCAATGTCTGACATGAGACTTCGCGAATCGAGACTTCAAACAGAGCGCAGGCAGTGATCAACCGTTCGGTCGCTCTTCAAGTCGCGAGTCGGCAATCGGACGTGCTTCAATTTCATTTTGTGTCGGACCATTTTACTGCCGCGGCGCAGAAGATGCTGAGCAGCGCAGAGGCCGCTACGCTTTCCCTAAGTGATCTCTTCTTTCTAGGCGAACTACAAACCCTGAACGAGAAACGACGAACGAGAAACGAGGGATCCGGTGCCTTGCTTTGGCCAGTGGCTTCGGCTATTATGGCCGCATTGTAGAAAGAGAGGTTTGGATCTGGCCAAAGAGCTGAAACAGATCGTGGGCAGTGTCCCACGGATACTCAAGACAAATCCCCCAGCGGGATGAATCCGACCCCACGGGCTGATCGATCTCCCGCCGACGCCGCAAGGAGGTGTGTGATGGGAGATCGGACGACCAATCGCCAGCAGCTCAAGTTCAAAGTCGACACCCTTACCGAGACCGAGATCACAGAAGTACTCGACTATATCAGCATCATGGAATCTCTGCGGGAACAGGCCACTAAGCCCGACCTGTTCGACGACGAACTGGTGAATCTGTTGGCCGATGCGCTCGAGAATCGGCGGGCCCGCGTCGTCAGTGAATGGGACCGCATCAGACGAAGAGCGGATCACCGCGCTTCGTCATTCCTGTCATCGAGACAGCCCGTCTGAAGCCGAACGCATGCCATCGATACTGGTGCTCTTTCTCACACTCTCAGTCTCAGTCAGGCTAGCGGCGGCCTCGGAGGCCGGCGCCCTACAAGGGAATCAACTCTCGCCCGACGACTACATAGAACGAGAAACCCTGCGGTTGACCTCCTTGCTGAACTCACGGGAGGAGGAAGTCAGGCTCGACACAGTTATTCGTCTCTCGGCGCTACACACTCCAGGCGCCGCGGGAGCTCTCGCCTCCGCCTCAAGCGATCCGTCAGAGCGCGTGCGTGCGGCGGCGATCGTGGGGATCGGGAACTGGAGTGATCCTTCGTTTGCGCCCATTGTCGCCGCGCGCTTGCAAGCGGACAAGAGCGTCCTCGTGAGAAAGAGCGCTGCGTATGCGCTGGGCAAGTTGAAGAGTGATCAAAGCGTTGCGGCCCTTACATCCGCCTTGCGCGACAAGGACCTTGAGGTCAGGGGCGCTGCCGCCGTCGCGCTGGGCGAGTATGAGGACCCCGCCGCTATAGCTGCGCTGATCGGCGGCCTATCAGACAAGTCCGAGTTCGTTCGCGAGCAGTCGGCGCGCGCGTTGGGGCGCTACGGCCGCGCTTCGGCTCCCGCCGTTTCAACTCTTATCAAACTACTAACGACTGATGCCGGCCACGGCGTCAAACTGCAAGCGGCCATCGCCCTCGGGCAGATCGGTGACCGCTCGGCGTTGCCTGCTCTCGAGAAAGCCACTCACGACAAAGACCCATACGTTAGCCGGGCGGCCACCGAGGCGCTTAAGACAATCGCCGAATCGCGATAGGGCGTTTCGCGTTTGTCGTTTCTCGTTTCTCGTTTCTGGTTTAGACTAGTGATATAGAGAACGAGAAACGACAAACGACAAACGAGGTCATCAATGTCATCACCTTCCAGGTCTACGAACATTCCTTCCGATCTCGACCGCGCTGACCGTCTTAAACGCGAGCTTTCTGAATTCGCAACCGGCGGCGCCCTGAAGAACGAATACGGGCGACAACAGAAGTTATTCTTCGAGTCGGCGGCGGCCGTAGATGAAGCGGAACAAGAGAGCTTACTCGACTGGTTTCTGTTCGACTGGTTCGATGAAAATGGTGAAGGTGTAGTCGACCACTTTCTCGTTTCCCGGCCTGATCTTGGCGGCAAAGAACGGGCAATTCTGCTGGATTGGAAAGATTCGATCAACAGCGTGTTCGAGATTCGCTTGCTGGGTAAGAACACGCTGACCCTGCGCGAGCTTGATACGAAGGACATCTTTCCTGTCGCAACATTGAGGGCCCTCGACCAGACACTGTTCAAGCGCGGGCAGTGCATCGGCGCACGACTGCTGCCGCTGGGCGATCGGTTCATCTTCTCAGGACTTCAATGCATAATGCCCGACCGCGAGGCTGCCACGGAAGCGCTCGAGATGCGACGGAGACTCGAAGCGCTCATCTCGCCGGAGGCGCTCGAGAAGACGCAGCGTGAACAGCGCGATGCGTTTTGTGAGTTTTTCGGCTGCGACGAGTTGGCGGTCGGGCCCGCTGAGCTTGCTGCGACGCTCGGGCGGTTCCAGCGTTACCTGTTCGAGGAGCGGCGCGATCCCGAGACAGGCGCAACTCGCATCGAAGAGTTCAAATCGCAGTTCGGTCAGACGTTCAAAGTCCCTGAAATGCTCCCGCTTCCAAAAGAGTTGTTGGTGTCGGGGGACGTCACGATCTTGTGCGATGAGTTCGACGGACTGGTATTGCTGCCGGACTACAACAGGTTCAAGCGCATCTTCGACAGCGACTCGAGCGATGTACAAGTGGCGGGATGGCAGGAGCTGGTCTGGAATTACATCAAAGACCCTGACATTCCCATCGTCGCATTCGAACGGGTGGCCGAACGTCGGCCGGCCCGGGTCGAGAAAGTCTTCAGGCAGTTGCTCGGCGATAAGGGCTTTTCGCTCGAACACCTCTACGCCGTGCTGCTTCATTATAAGGAGCCTGTTGAAGGCATCAAAGACTTGAGCGACGACCAGCGGCTTTGGGATTTCTTCGACGGCAACAACAGAGCCCCCAAAGCAGCCAGGAAGGTTCGCCCTAAGGCAAAGGCGGGAACCAAGGTGAGAAAGGCTCCTCGCGCTAAGCTACCGACGTCCGCGAAAACCGGGACGCCCGCAACGCGGCGCCGTTCAGTAACCAGGAGGGGTGGCGGCTCCAGGAAGATGGCCGCCAAACCAAGCGCCGTTAAGAGAAGCTCTCCCGCCAGTCCAACGGCGAAACGAAAGGCGGTCCCCGCTGTCAAGACTCGGCGCGCAACCGGCCGGACTGCGCCCGCCAAGAAGTGATGACTCTCGTCGAAGCAATCGACGGATTCTCCCGAGAGACGCGACGGGTCTCCTCACCTGGCGCCGCCTCCGCTCACGCAGACTCGATAGAGCTACTCCAGGATTACCTGCCCGCCCGCACAGGCGGCGCACTCACCTGTTCCCTACCTGCCATGCTCCGCGATTTCCTGTCGCGATGGTACATAGAAGCCACGGCATCGAAGCAGCTACCTTTGCCTCACACTATCCTGGAGTCACTGGCGGGCTTCCTGAGCTGGCTCGACGCGCGCGACCATACCACGCTTGAAGCCGAGTGTTCACCTCTTCTCCACGAATTGTCGGTGACCTTGCCTCACGCTCTCGAGATCACCGCGGCACTATCGAAGCACCTCGCCGAGCGCGGCGGGGCGTTCAGCTTTCCCGAGTTTCTCACCACCTTCGCCGAGGGCGGCCAGAGCAGTTACGACATCGCTGTCGCAGGTGAGGGCGAAGGCCCGGGCGCCGTGGAAGGGTATTTTCGGATTCTCAAAGTAGCAGCCTCGTCGGTTGAAGTGCAGGAGCTGATCTCGGAGGAACGGTACGGACCGGTGATCTGTCCCGACGATGTTGCCCGACTAGTCGAGCCCGGCTACATAGTCAATCTCGAGATCATTCGCGTGGAGGAAGGGTGGCAGATCGCAGCGTGCGGTTTCGCCTATCCCCCGGGTACCGACATCTGACGTGAGATGTAATCCGCGAATTACGCGAACCTTCGTAAGGACTTACCTCCGGTCTTGTTGATTCGTGACTATTCGCGAGATTGGCGGACGATAGGCTCTTTGAGATGTAATCCGCGAATAGCGCGAATCTTCGTAAGGACTTACCTCTGGTCTTGTTGATTCGTGACCATTCGCGAGATTAGCGGACAATAAGTCTTACGTTGCGCCTTCGCTTCCTTATCGCAAGAGTATTGGCTCTCAACCTTCCTCTGCGGCCAGGCGAACAAGGGAGCGCTCAATGCGGCCGATGCTCTTTTCGCCAAGACCGGGAACCGAGACGAGGCCCCCTTCCTCGGCCACAGCCTTCAGCTCTTCCAGGCTCTTTATTCCGAAGTCGCGGTAAAGCAACTGCGCAGTCTTCAGCCCAATTCCCGATACGCGACGAAGATCGAGCACGGTTCGAGGGATGTCCTTCGTCAATTCGTCGAAGTAGGATGATCTCCCTGTATCGAGGATCTCGATTATCTGCCCGCTGATCGACTTGCCGATGCCGGGAATCTTCTGTAGTTCGGCCGCGCCGCCTCGCGCTGCTATGTCCGCCACTTGAGTTTGCATCTCGCCGATTGCTTCTGCCGCCATGCGATAGGACCGGATCTTGAAAGGGTTCTCGTCCTTGAATTCGAGCATCTCCGCGATGAGCCCAAACAGGCGTGCGACGTAGACGTTATCAACGGAGTCAACCATGGCATTAAGCTAGCAAAGGAAATTCGAAATGCGAAATGCGAATTTCGAAATGCGAAATCTAGTATTCGAGATATGCGTCGAGATTCGGAATTTCGCATTTCGCATTTCGCATTTCCTTTAGTGCTCGCTTCGCTGCTGTTGAGTCGCACTCGCAGCGGGCGCAGGCTCGATCAAGTGC
>JBGPFL010000271.1:0-6667 GCA_041483295.1 Blastocatellia bacterium
CTCAGGCTCGCAAGAGCCTCGGGGCTCAATGCCTGAATACGATGTCGGGTACGTCGGCGTCAGATATGGCAACCCAGGCGACTCGGAGATAGGCGGCGCTTCCATGCTCTTCGAGATTAGTCCGAGCCAGGAAACCGCCAATGCTGTGGGCCTGCACATAAAGCCGCCCAAAACGACGCTCCGAGTGGGTGAGACGATCCCGCTTACAGTGATTGAGAATCTGGCGGACGGATCAACTCGCGACCTGACGAGTCCGAGCGTAGGGACAACCTATGACACAACATCCGAGTCGATGTTGATCCCGGAGCCGGATGGCAGAGTCACTTGCATTAGTACGCACTCAGAGAACTGGGAGGTCGCTACCGTAGCCGCACAGAACGGCAAGCTCCGGAATAAGGTCAGACTCAAACTCGTCGCGGACGGTCCGGGACCAGGTCTTGAGATTGTCGCAGACAAAAGCGTGCTTCGCGAAGGCGAGAAAGCGCAGCTTCATGTCTTCAAATCGCTGCCTGGCGGCAGTCGTAAAGAATTGACCGATGCATCGACAGGCACGCGCTACCTCACGTTTACCGGGTACGGTGTTATCGATCCGAGCGTGATTAGAATAAGCGATACAGGACTGGCTTCAGCGGCGGATTCCATTGGGCACTACAACTATCGCACGGTGATCATCTTTGTGAGAAATGGCGATTCCGTGGGCTGGGCTGAACTAAAAGTCACCCACGCGAGCGGTAAGTAAGAATGTTGTTGCGATCCCTTCTGGTGATTATGGCTCTAATGTCGGCGCTTTCTATCTCAGGCTGTGGGATTGAGGATCGGACCGACCTGGAGGTGACCGCGCCCAAAACCGATTTGCGCGTGGGAGAGACGGTCCAGCTTTCGGTGACTCAAAAGCTACCCGACGGATCAACGCGCGATTTGACAAGTCCGGCCGCCGGTACGGTCTACTACACTACCAGCGAGTCTATGTTGATTCCTGAGACTGACGGCAAGGCTACCTGCATCGGCACCGACAACAAGGATCGCGAATCAGCAGTAATCGGGGTCGTGAATGGTAAGCTCCATGGCCACATCAGATTTCATCTCATATCGCCAGGCCCGGGGCCCGGCCTTGAAGTCATTGCTGAGAAAACTGAGCTTCGTGAAGGCGACAGAACTCAGCTTCATGTCTTCAAGGTGCTACCCGATGGCAGTCGCAAAGAACTGACCGATGCGTCTTCAAGCACGCGCTACCTGACGTTTGCCGGAGGAGCGATGGCCGATTCCAGCGTCGTCAGCATAAGCAATACAGGATTGGTTTCGGCAGCTGGTTCGATCGGGAGCTACAACTATCGCACGGTGATCGTCTTTGTGAGAAATGAAGACTCGGCGGGTTGGATCCAGCTGAAGGTTGTGCCAGCGAGGGCTGAGTGAACCGCCGCAACATGCGCTGTAAGGACAAAGATGAAAGACCTACTATCTAACCCCACGCTCGGACGATGTGCCATGGTGTTTTGCATAATCGCCGCCCTGTTGGCCCCCGGTGGCTTGTATGCGGCAGATGACTTCACGCGCATAACGCTGACAGCGCCACCCGGCTCCGTTAGGATTGGCGCCACCGTCCAGCTTACGGCGATAGGAACGAGAGCTGACGGCTCGACGGTAGATGTCACCAGAGGCAGCACGGGGACGAAGTATTCCAGGCCTGAAGAATTTGTAAGCATCTCAGCCGATGGGCTGGTTGCAATAAATGGAGCGCCTTTCCGCACCACTCAAGATAACTACCTGGTATGGATCATTGCCAGCAATGGCTCTGCTGCGGCGACCATCTCGATCGTAGTTATCCCGACCGACGCGGATGGCGACGGAATGGAGGACGATTTTGAGCGCCGTAATGGCTTGAATCCCGCAGACCCGACTGATGCCGCGCGAGACAATGATGGTGATGGCCTGACCAATCTGCGAGAATTTCAAGTTGGCACCAATCCCAACAATCGCGATACTGACGGCGATGGAGTGTCCGACGGCAAAGAGGTGAGGCGCGGATCAGACCCGTTGAATCGCAATTCGCAGTTTGCGTTGAACCAGGACTGTCTGGTGAGCGTCTTAAATCGCTCAGCCCTGGTCAAGATCGGCGGGTCCTGGTCCATTCCCAACGTGCCAACCAATATGGGGCAGGTGCGAGCGCGGGTCAACTGCTCGGACAATGGGATAACCATCTCAGGCCAGTCGGACTTTTTCACCGTCCCGACAAATGGCGTGATTGATGTTTTCGGCCTTCACCTGGCGACGCCCGAGCCGGTCCCCCAGTCTCTCACCGTTACATCCTCCGCGGCTACGTTGACATCAGCCGGAGCGACTGCGCAACTGACTGTCATTGCGAACTTCTCAAATCAAACCACCCGAAACGTGACTGCCGCGAGTACTGGCACGACTTATACCACCAGCAATCCGGCGGTGGCGGCGGTCAGCAGCGGCGGATTGGTCACGGCCGCCTCCAGCGGTACTGCGGTGATTTCGGCTCTCAACGATGGAGCGATAGGATTAATACGCATTCAGGCCGTCTTGTCCGGCGATTCCGATGGCGACGGCATTCCAGATGACGTCGAGCTAAGCCTGGGCCTAGATCCTCGCAATGCTGTCGATGCGCAGGAAGATCTCGACCGCGACGGCCTCACTAACCTGCGAGAGTTCCAGCTAGGCACCGATATCCGCAACCCCGACACCGATGGCGACGGCTTATCCGACGGCGATGAGGTCAATACTCGCAACACCAATCCGCTACTGGCCGACACCGACGGCGATTTGATCCCAGATGGCGTCGAGGTCCAAACTGCAACCAATCCACTGGACTCGAACAGCTACGACCTGAGGAGAGCGACCGCCAGCTCACTAGTGAAGCCCCCTTCGTTCATACTGGCCGCAAGCGTCTTATTCCCGAACGCTTCGCAACAGTTGAGTTGGAAAGTCAATCTCATCGATGGCAAGACCACGCTGGACCTGACGGCAGATCCGCGTACGAACTACAACTCGAGCGACCTGACCGTGTGTAACTTTGGAGGGCCGAAGGGCCTGGTTTTCGCAGGCAACCCCGGCAGCGCCATCATCACAATCAGCAACAATACCTTGAGTGTGACCGCTTCGGGCACCGTCCAGTCATTCACGCCCGCGCCGCTTTCATTCGTCGATATACCGGGCTTCGCCAACAACGTGGACGTCAGCGGAAACTACGCATACGTGTCAGCCGGTTCCGCCGGACTGCAGGTGCTTGATGTAAGCAACCACTCTAACCCGCGAATAGTTGGTTCGATTGGCCTGGCGGGCAATGCTAATGATGTGAGGGTAGTGGGCAACTCTGCCTATGTAGCTGCGGGCGCCGCAGGACTGCATATTGTCAACGTCTCGAATCCGTTGGCGCCTGCCTTGTCGGGATCGCTCAACACTGGCGGAACGGCGTGGGATCTCGCGGTGAGGGGCAACAAAGTCTACGTCGCTAACGGAGCGAATGGCCTGGTTATTGTCGATGTATCCTCGCCATCTTCGCCGGTGCAGGTGGGATCGATTGCCCTTCCGGGTGTCTCGAAAGGTGTAGACATTGATGCGTTTCGCGACATCGCTGCTGTTGCCCTGGGCGGCAACGGTCTGGCGGTCGTGAATGTGGCCACTCCAGCTACTCCGACGCTGCTCGCAACAGTGCCGGGCGGTGATGTGCGCGACGTCGCGCTCTCCGCCAACCACGCTTTCCTGGCCGATTTCTCACGCAGCTTTACCGCGGTAGACCTGACCAATCCCGCAGTGCCTGTTGTGCGCGCGTCCACACCCCAGAGCCTGGGTGGTCTGCTCCAGGATGTGGTGGTCAACGGGAGCCTTGCGGCCGGAGCAGACGTGTTCTTCGTGAACGGCGTTCCGTTGATCGATGTCACCGTGCCCGCCAACCCGCAGCCGCGTCTCATTCTCGACTTCCGCAACTTCCGCGATGACAACGGCACCGGCATTGCTATGGATCAGAGCTTCGTCTACCTGACGGCCGAGGCTGGAACCATTTCTGAGAACGGCGTTAATGGGACGACGCGGATGTATATCGGGCAATACCGGAACATTCAGGACAACCTTGGCATTCCTCCGACCGTTCAGATCACAGTGCCGTCTTCCGGCAGTCAGGTCATCCAGGGAAGCACGGTTACGGTGGCGGCGAATGCCGCGGATGACGTAAGCGTCGCGGCGGTCACCTTCTCCGTCAACGGCCAGCCGGCGTTCACGAGCACGACGGCGCCATATCAGTACACCTTCACCGCGCCCAGCACGGGTTCCACGCTTACGTTGGGCGCATCGGCGGTTGACTTCGGTGGGAACGTCGGACAGGCAGCGAATGTCACGGTAAATCTGATCCCTGATCCCGGCACTACGGTTGTCGGTAGAGTACTCGACAAAGATCGAAACACTGTCGCGGGCGCTCTCGTGAAGGCGAACGGTAACACCTCGGCGACAACCGGCGCCGATGGATCGTTCTCTATTGCCGGTGTGCCGACCATCCTTGGAAACATCGTGGTAACAGCGACCGCCACCGTCAGCGGAACGATGCTCAGCGGAAGGTCACCTGGCATAGCGCCAGTGGCGGGCGGAGTAACGAATGTTGGAGACGTTATCATTCTCCCGAACAGGATGGCCGTCTTCGGTGCGCCGTCCACCGCCTCATGGAATATCGATGTTAGAAACAAGATCGAATCGACAGGGCTCTTCACGCAGCCGGTTGACGCATTTTTGGTCTCGCCCGGCAGCCCGGTGCCAACACTAGCCCAGTTGCAACAGTACAATGCAGTGCTGGTCTACTCGGATACCAGCTTTAACGACAACGTGGCCATCGGGAATGTCCTGGCGGATTACATGGATGGCGGTGGTAACGTCGTCCTGTGTACATTCGCGTTTTGGAATAATTTCGGCCTCGCCATCCAGGGGCGCATCAAGACTGCCGACTACCTCCCTTTCACGGTGTCGAATCAGTCTTCGCCGGGTGGGCTGACCCTGGTGGCGGTCGATCCGCTGCACCCGATCCTCAATGGAGTCTCCTCGTTCAATGGAGGATTTAGTAGCTACCATAACGCCCCTATAAGCACGGCCGCCGGCGCCACTCTAATCGCGAATTGGAGCAACGGCCAGCCGCTGGTGGCGACCAGGATACCAACGGCAGGGAGGATTGTTGGGCTGAATTTTTATCCTCCGTCGAGTGACGTGCGTGGGGATTTCTGGCTAACCAGCACTAACGGCGCGCGCCTCATGGCCAACGCTCTGCTTTGGGCAACATCGCGCTAATGCGATTGAGGTTGGTCCTCTAAGGGTCGTGCTGTCTGCGGGTCCATTTACAATTGCCGAGTTGCCGAGCCGGAAGGGGGACACGAGTAATGAAGTATTTGGCTTATGCAATGGCGTTGACTCTCATGGCCGCGTTGTGGCCGGGAGATCCTGCGTCCACCAGCACAACCTACACCGATTCATTGACGGGAAGCATCGCTCCGCCCGGTTCAAGCAGTCTGTCCGTTGAAGCAGATGCAAGCGGCGCTCTGCCTGGCAAGGTGGTCATTTCGCTCAACATCAATCGCACCAGCGTGACCGGCGGCGCGTGGTGGCTTACCGTGAGAGAACGAAACGCGGACGGCAGTACCAGCCAAGTAGGCGCTCTGACCGGGTCTATCTCGGTAGGAACGGTGTCTCTAAACGCGGATGGAAGTGTGGCCTCACTAAACGCGCTGCCACTAACTATCCAGAGCGGAAGCGGACGCTATGCCGCCGTGACCGGCGGTACCGGCGCCCTGGATGGTACACTGAACGGCCAGAGTTCCCCTTCATTCACGGGCACCCTCAGTGTGAACTTCTGACTGGGGATTCGCGATTGCCCCGATTGCCCCGATTGCCCCCCGGTCCCGATCGAGGACCGACGAGTTGCGAAAGGGTTCAATCGGGCGACTGAGGCAGCAATGGGAGAGGTAGGACCATGAAGACACTCGACATCGGCACTCATCGGCGAGTGTACAAGTCGAGATACCGGCTTCGGAGTTTGAGTCTTAACGCATTAGGGATTCTCTCTGGATTCCTGGTAGTTCAGTCATTCGCCCAGAGTTCAAAGCCGGCGCAATCGTCGCCGCCGGAGCGACAGTCCACTATCGGCCGGGAGGTCTCGGTGCTACGACACCTCTCCGACGGTCAGGAATTTACGATACCGCTGGCAGAACTGCTCTCCCACGGCAAACTCTTATTCAACGCCAACTGGACTGAGCAGGAGGGCGGGGGCCGGCCAATGACTAAGGGCACGGGCCGTCCGCTTTCTGATCCGTCACGCCCGCTCACAGGCTCTCGCGCTTTCAACCGCATCTCTGCGCCCGATGCGAACTCTTGTACCGGCTGTCACAACACTCCATACGGCATTTCGGGTGGCGGTGGCGATTTCGTCACGAACGTCTTCGTCTTAGGCCAGCGCTTCGATTCGGTGACCTTCGACCCTGCAGACAGGCTCCCGACTCGAGGCACTGTCGACGAGGCTGGTCGAGCTACCTCTCTGCAGAGCATCGCTAATCTGCGTGCGACTACGGGACTGTTCGGCGCGGGATACCTCGAGATGCTCGCTCGCCAAATCACCGAGGAGCTGCAGCGCATCCGCGACAGCATCGGACTTGGCGAAACGAAGGACCTCGTC
>JBGPFL010000272.1:0-6665 GCA_041483295.1 Blastocatellia bacterium
AGACAAGCCGAATTGGACGACGCCTCAATCCACCCTCTTCCTCAAGACGAAGCCTTCAAAGACCTCGTACGTTCCATTCCAGGGCCACCAGATGCATAGATAGAATCCGTTCCCTTACCTGCTCAAGGCTGGATCGGCAGCGTCACTGCGAGTCTCAATCGCCGCTTTTGCTCATCGCTGGGAGGCCTGGTCTTTGTCGCTCCTCCGATCAACCCGCTTTCCCGTCTCCGGATCAAACACTGCGTTCCTCAAAAACTGCTCCGTCGTCCACGGAGGCGCCCCGCCGCCCAGATACTTGTTGAACCACTCGAGGTGCGCGGTGTAGTACAACGCCATCTCATACCAGCTCGGCCAGTGTCCCGCATTCGAATAAATAAGCAGCCTCGATGGAACCCCCATCTTTTGGAGCGCCGTGTAGAACTGAAGCGACTGAGTGTAGGGCACCCGATAATCGCGCTCGCCGCTGATCACCAGCGCCGGCGTCTTGAAGTTCTTTACGGAGTTGGACGGCGACCACTTCTCATAAAGCTCGGAACTCCACGGCGTCCCCTTCAAGTCCCATTCCGGGAACCAGAGCTCCTCGGTCGCACCGTAAAAAGACTTCATATCGTAGAGGCCCATCATCGAAGCTATAGCCTTGAATCGGTCCGTGTGGCCTTCGAACCAGTCCATCATGTAACCACCGTATGACCACCCCATCGCTCCCATTCTGTTTCGATCCACGTAGGGCAGTTTCTCGAGTGCGTCGGTGATCTTCATCAGATCCTCGAATACCGCCCCGCCGTAGTCGCCGGAAATCTCGGCCGTAAAATCCTGGCCGAAGCCGGTCGAGCCGTGAGGGTTCGGGAACGCTACCACGTAGCCGGCGCCCGGATAGACCTGCCAATCCCCTCTGAACGCGTCGGCCCAGTTCGACTGAGGCCCGCCGTGCACGTTCAGGATCAGCGGGTACTTCTTGCTGGGATCGAATCCGTGCGGCTTCACTATGAAGACCTGAACCTTCGCGCCGGCTGCACCCTCGACCCACATCGTTTCGGCCGGACGGATGTCAACTTCCCTGGCGACTGCTTCATTGATGGTTGTGAGCCGCGTCGGATTGGACGCCCGCCCTGCCGCGATCTCGGTGCTGTAGATCTCTCGGGGCTCGCCCGTGGAGTGCTTGACATAGAAGATCCGCCGGCCATCGTCGCTGAATTCAAACTCATCGATGGTCTTGTCCGCTAATAGTTGAGTGATGTTCCTGGAGTTGAGATCCAGCCTGTAAATCGGATTGATCCCTTCCACCGGGCCTGTGAAATACAAAGACCTGGAGTCCCGCGACCAGTCAAACGAATCGACCCAGTTCTTGAAGGATTCGGTGACCACGGTCGAGGTCCCGCTCGCGCGATCGTAGATCGCCAGCCGGAACAGATCCGATTCGTAGGCAGGGATCTTTTGCATGCGATACGCGATGGACTTGCCATCGGGTGAGTACATGGGACTTCCATCAAAAGCCGGGTTGGCAGCCGTGATGTTGCGAGGCTGCGCTTGCCTGTCTATCAACGAGACAAGCCAGAGATCGTTGTTGGTCGATGTGGCCGGAACCTTATCGTGGTTCGACACGAAGACCAGTTCGGAGCTGTCAGGCGAGAAGTCGTACTGAAGAGGGCCGCCCAACTGAAATGGCGGCGAATCGAAATCGCCCGGCGTCACATCGCGAACATCGCCAGTCTCCGCGTTTGCCAAAAAAACGTGGGTTCGGGTGCCGTCCTTCCACTCGGTCCAATGCCGATAGAGGAGGCCTTCGGCCATGTGCGCCTTCAGCGGGCCGCCGCTCCAGGTATCGCCGATCTTCTTGTTGCACGAGTCGTCGCTTCCGCATTCGGGATAGACGTCGGTCGAGAAGGCGATCCACTTACCGTCGCGAGACCACAGCGGATCCGAGACGCCGGTGGAGATGCTGGTGAGGCGCCTCGCTTCACCGCCGCCCATCGGCATGGTGTACAGGCTCGGGCTGCCATCGCGAGAGCTAATGAAGAGCAGCCGCTTTCCATCGGGCGAAAACTGTGGTGATCCTTCTCCTTTGGCGCCGTAGGTCAACTGGCGGGCGTTGCGGCCATCGACATCCATCAACCAGACATGGCTGACGCGTTTGGCGCGAGGAAGGTCGGACGTAGCGACGACATAGACCACCGACTTCCCATCCGGGGAAATGTGAACGCCGGAGACCGATTTGAGGCGATAGAGATCCTCGATGGTGAAGGCGCGCTTTTGAGCGTGCGCGACTGTCGCCAGGACCAGGGACAGAAGTATCAGTGAAAGGAGCTTTGTTTTCATAACGACCTCGCGGAGCTTGTGTTGCGTATTTCGAGCATGTCGACGACGACAACAAAGCATAGCAGGCCGCGTCTTGAGTGCGCCAAGGCGATTGCGAGGCGTTGAGCCTCAATACGCTGACGATTCTATTCGCTGTCCCGGACTTCGCGCTTGCGGTATATTGACATTCTATGTTGCGAATGCGTCAGGGCTCTTCATCGTGCGGCAGTTCATTCCATGGAGCTCAGATCAGGACGTACGCTGGCCGCCATTCGACCGGCACCGTGCTTCCCGAACACCAGCACGGCTGGCACCAACTGATCTACGCCTCCGAGGGCGTAATGAGCGTGCACACGCCGCGAGGCGCATGGGTGGTTCCGCCTCAACGTGCTGTCTGGATTCCGGGGGGCATGAGACACAAGGTTGAAATGTACGGGTCGGTCTCAATGCGAAGCCTGTACGTCGAACCATCTCTCTCGCGGGTGTTGCCTGCGGACTGCTGCGTCGTGAACATATCTCCGCTGCTCCGAGAGCTGATTCTACATGCTGTAAAGCTCGGAGCGCTCGATGTGGAGGTGCCGACTCAATCGCGGATAATCGGAGTAATCCTGGATGAGCTGGAAGCGCTGTCAGTCATCCCGCTGCAGTTGCCTGTGCCGCGCGATCCACGAGCGTTACGGGTGGCGGAACACGTGCGTCAAAATCCGAGCGAGCGGTGCTCTCTCCAGGAGATTTCCAGAGCCGCAGGCGCAAGCAAGAGGACAATCGAGAGGCTATTTATCGCTCAGACGGGCATGAGTTTCGGAAGGTGGCGACAACAGGCGCGCCTGCTGCACGCGCTGCGTCTGCTTGCCGTTGGGGAGTCCGTTACGGCCGTCGCGTTGGAGGCCGGATACGAGAGCACCAGCGCGTTCATTTCGATGTTCAAGAAAGCGTTCGGAACGACCCCTTCTCGCTATCACGTCGGCGCGAACATCTGAACGCGAGATTCGACGCTCGCGTATCAGGGTTACATGGGAGAGACGATATGAGCGGGTACAACGCAATCAGGATAGAGCGAAACGCGGGTGTTGCAGAAGTCGTTCTCATTGGCCCGGGCAAGGGCAACGCTATGGGCCCCGACTTCTGGCGCGAGATGCCTCAGCTTTTTGCTGCGCTCGATGGCGACGAAGAGATTCGCGCCGTCCTTGTTCGCGGCGAGGGCGGACAATTCAGTTATGGGCTGGACATCGCTGCGATGATGAGCCAGTTGGCACAACACCTCGGCGGAGAGAACCTCGCAGCCAATCGCACGCGTTTGCTCGACCTGATCGCCCAAATGCAAGAGGCTTGCGATCGCGTGGCCAGGTGTCGCAAGCCGGTGATCGCTGCAATTGCAGGATGGTGCATCGGCGGTGGATTGGATCTGGCCTCGGCGTGCGATATTCGGCTCTGCTCGGTTGATGCACACTTCAGCCTGCGCGAAGTGAAGGTCGCAATGGTGGCTGACATAGGCAGTCTGCAGCGGCTGCCTCGAATCATCGGCGACGGCAACACTCGCGAGCTAGCGTTTACCGGCAAGGACATCGATGCGGCGCGCGCGCTCAAAATCGGCCTGGTGAGCGATGTTTATGATTCCGAGTACGCGCTTCTTGAAGCCGCTCGCATACTCGCGCGCGAAATCGCGGACAATCCACCGCTCGTTGTGCAGGGGATCAAGCAGGTGATGAACTACTGTGTGGACAAGTCAACAGCGGACGGCTTGCGTTACGTTGCGGTGTGGAACGCAGCCTTTCTGCAGTCGAACGACCTTGGTGAAGCGATGGCTGCGTTCAGAGAAAGAAGGCCCCCCAGATTCACCGGTCGCTAAGTGTGAGACAGGTGCGAGATGCCAGCGCTCCAAAGACGCAAAGAACATCATTTGAAGTAGCGGTAGTGGCCAATGATCTTCCAGGAGAAGAGGACGTCTTCAACCCGGGCGCCGGCGCCGATGTTGTGCACGATGCTGTGAGCCGAGGCGCCCTCCCCCTTGATGTTGCTCACCAATCCAATATGAACCAGCCCGTTTCCTAAGTCCCACGCCACCACGTCGCCAGGGAAGTAATCCTGCCCGTTGTTGGTTATGGCCACCTCTTTTTTCAGGCGCTTGAAATAGGTCATCAAGTTTGGGACTCGCCGGTGGTCGATGTTCCTGTCCGGCCTTGCCGCTCCCCATTGTTGGGGATAAGCGGAGAAGTTGCGTTTCATGTCTTCGTGAAGCTCTTTCTGCAGATCGACGCTTGCCTTGCGAAACGCGCGCACGATTACGTCCGAGCACACTCCACGATCCGGAGGCACATCGCCGCCAGGATAGTCGAGCTTCACATAGGCCGGGTCGTAGCTCACAGTGGATCCGATCTGGTCGATGGCTCCGTCAATCACGAGCTTGAGAGTGGGCGACTCGACGGGAGTGAGTTGACCAGACTGGCGTGCTGCGGCCGGACTGACGTCCGGGCGGCAGGCGGCGACCGGGGCAATGGCTGCGGCAACGACCAGGCCGTAAGCGAGCGCTTTCGTTCTCACGACGTTTCTCCTTCGCCATATCTACGCTGGGCCTCGGCATTCCTGTTCCTTGTTTCACAGGCTGAGGCTCGTGCTACATCCGGTTGGCAGAGCTTCGAAACTGATATAGCATTATCCCTGCGTTTAATCTCAGCGCCTGAGCTTAGAGTTAGTGGTTTGAGAAGGAGGATTGTTTGCCCCTGCCGTCCCGCTCGCAAGACCGTTTGGTGATCCACCGCCTTGAGCATGCGAGTGATTCGAGTTCATTTGCCGAGGACGTGCGCTTCGGTCTCACCTCGAATCCAAAGACACTCAAGCCCAAGTATTTCTATGACGAGCTGGGCTCACGGCTGTTCGAAGCCATCTGCTGCCTGCCCGAATACTACCTCACGCGCGCTGAAAGCGAAATACTGCGCACACGCGCAGATGAGATAGTAAGCGCAGTCAGAGGCCCTGTTCGGCTAGTGGAGCTCGGCAGTGGCAGCGCGGAGAAGACCCGCTACTTAATAGAGGCCCTGCTGGCTCGGCAGCGAGAGCTCCACTACTTGCCGATCGACATATCCGATGCGAGCCTCGAGAGAAGCAGCGCGGTCTTGCTCGAGTCATACCCCGGCCTCTGGATCACAGCTTATGCGGCCGACTACTTCACAGCTATTAGCGCGCTCGGCGGGACTATCGCCCGCGACGGCGAAAGTGCGCGGACCATGGCGCTCTTTCTCGGTTCGAATATCGGCAACTTCGATCCGGCTGAGGCTCGAGCATTCCTTCGCGAAGTGCGCAAGATGCTCGGTCCGGAAGATGGGTTGCTGGTCGGAGCCGACCTCAAGAAATCTCCCGCCGTGCTGGTGCCCGCTTACGACGACGCGTTGGGTGTGACCGCCGCTTTCAATCTGAATCTGCTTGTGCGAATAAACCGCGAGCTGGATGGCGACTTCGATCTGTCGAAGTTTGAGCACAGCGCACTCTACAACGACGCGCGAGGGCGTATGGAGGTGCACATGATCAGCCGCTCCGCGCATCGCGTACACATCCGCGGGATCGATCTGGAAGTTGAGTTTGCGAAGGGCGAGTCGATTCACACCGAAAGCTCATACAAATATGACCTGTCGCAGTTGGGCGAGTTGGCCGGCAAGTCGGGATTCCGGTTGGAGAAGACGTGGCTCGACAGCGGGGAACGCTTCAGCTTCAATCTGTTTGCCGCGGCGAATACCAGTTCATAGTCGGCATTGCGTGAATAGTGATGTGCCTGGAGGTTCCCGGGCTGTTTTGGCCTCAGCGCTGAAGGCGGCTGAATAATGAGCGATTCGCAATCTTCAGCTCCAAATTCGCAACCCCCAATTCAAGAACCGGTTGTTGAGTTCCGCAATGCCGGACTGACACTGCCCAATGGCAAATCGCTTGTCGCCGATCTGAACTTTGCAGTGAGACGCGGCGAGACGCTGGTCCTGCTGGGGCGAAGCGGTTCGGGAAAGACCACCACACTCAAACTCGTCAATCGCCTGCTCGAAACAACCAGCGGCGCCGTGTTCGTTGAAGGAAAGCCGGCAGCCCAGTGGGATCCCTTTCGACTCAGGAGGCACATCGGCTATGTGATTCAAGAGACCGGACTGTTTCCTCACTTCACCGTCGAACGCAATATCGCATTGGTGCCTCGACTCGAAGGCTGGCTCGAAGATCGGACCCGCGAGCGTGTGCGGGAGATGCTCAACCTGGTCGGGCTTTCCGCTGACGCTTTCTCCACGCGTTATCCACGAGAGCTTTCAGGGGGTCAACGCCAGCGCGTGGGAGTTGCGCGGGCGCTTGCCGCTGATCCGCCGATAATCCTTATGGACGAGCCGTTCGGCGCGCTC